>NZ_JBWKXT010000034.1:0-66264 GCF_059423245.1 Pseudomonas sp. GW460-LB5 | reverse complement strand
GCTTTGCAGCCCTTTCGCGACGCAAGGCCGCTCCCACAGCGTGCGTGCAAATCCTGCGATTCCCTGTCATAAAAAACCCCGTCACGTTGATGGCAGATGGCCTACGCTGTGCTTGTCTGGGTCGATTTGCGCCTTATCTGCTCTGTGACAGGGACTCCATGAAGGGACATCGCACACTCGAAGCGCCAAAGTTGCTCGGCATCACTTGGCCCTTCATCGCCGTTGTGGTCTTCCAGGTGGCACTCGGTAGCCTCAGCCTTTATACGCTGTCGGCCGTGCGTGCCTATGTCGCGGGCGAAAGCCTGTGGTCCAAGGCGCAGAAAGACGCCATCTATTACCTGAACCTGTACGCCGACACCCGCGACGAAAGCACCTACCAGCGTTATCGCCAGGCCATTACCGTGCCCCAGGGTGACCACCAGCTACGCGAGGTGCTTGACCACCCCAGCCCCGACCTGGCTGCCGCGCGCCAAGCTGTGCTGCAAGGCGGCAACCACTCTAACGATGTCGAACGGATCATCTGGTTCTACCGTAACTTTCGCAACATCAGCTACATGCAGACAGCCATCGACTACTGGGACATCGGCGACGACTACCTGGCCAAGCTCGATGTACTGGCCGGCGAGATGCGCCAAAGTTTTGCCAATGGCCCGGTCGACGCCCAGGCAGTCAACGCCTGGAAAGCCCGCATCGTCACCATCAACGAAGGGGTCACGCCGGCGGCCAAGGCGTTCAGCGATGCCTTGGGCGAAGGCTCGCGCATGTTGCTGCGGGTGCTGCTGATTACCAACCTGCTGACAGCGATGTTCCTCATTACCATTGCCTGGCGCCGCTCCAGCAAGCTGCTGGCCCAGCGGCAGGCATTTGCCAGCGCACTGCAGGAAGAAAAAGAGCGGGCCCAGACCACGTTGCAGGCCATTGGCGATGCGGTCATTACCACCGACGTGGATGGCTGCATCGGCTACATGAACCCAGCCGCCGAGCAACTGACGCATTGGCAGTCTGGCCAGGCCCAGGGCTTGCCGTTGTCGGCGCTGTTCAGCCTGGTGGACGAGCAGGCCGAGGAAGATGGCCGCAGCCTGGTCGAGCAGGTACTGAGTGGCAGCCTCAAGGGCGGCGCCGAGCATGCCCGGCTGATCCAGCGCCTGGATGGCAGCACCGTGTCGATCAACCTGGTGGGCTCGCCGATCGTCAGTAACGGCCAGCTCAGTGGCATCGTCCTGGTGCTGCATGACATGACCCAGGAGCGGCAGTACATCGCCAACCTGTCCTGGCAGGCTACCCATGACGCCCTGACCGGGCTGGCCAACCGCCGTGAGTTCGAATACCGCCTGGAGCAGGCGCTGAACGGCCTGGCGCGCCAGGCCGGGCGGCATTCGCTGATGTTCCTTGACCTTGACCAGTTCAAGCTGGTGAACGACACCTGCGGGCATGCCGCTGGCGACGAATTGTTGCGGCACATCTGCGCTGTGCTGCAATCGGGCCTGCGCGAAGGCGATACCCTGGCGCGGCTGGGTGGCGATGAGTTTGGCGTGCTGCTGGAAAACTGCCCGCCCGAGCAGGCCGAGCGCATTGCCGAGCAGTTGCGCCAGATGGTGCAGAGCTTGCACTTTGTGTGGAAGGGGCGGCCGTTCGTCACCACGGTCAGCGTCGGCCTGGTGCACATGGCCCAGGCACCTGGCACCCTGGAGACCTCGCTGCGGGCCGCCGACATGGCTTGCTACATGGCCAAGGAGAAGGGCCGCAACCGCGTACAGGTGTACCACACCGACGACAGCGAGCTGTCCATGCGTTTTGGCGAAATGGCCTGGATCCAGCGCTTGCACGTGGCTCTGGAAGAAAACCGCTTCTGCCTCTACGCACAGGAAATAGCGCCGCTGAAAGCCTTTGAAGGCCCAGGCCATGTCGAAATCCTGCTGCGCCTGCACGACGAAAGTGGCCGCACCATCCTGCCCAGCAGCTTCATTCCTGCGGCCGAGCGCTATGGCCTGATGACTGCGCTGGACCGTTGGGTGGTGCGCAATGTGTTCCAGGTTGTGCGCCAATGCCTGGACGAAGGCCGCGAAGGGCCGCTGTCGACCTGCGCGATCAACCTGTCAGGGTCGAGCATTGGCGATGACAAGTTCCTTGAATACCTGCAGCGGTTGTTTGTCGAGTATGCCATTCCGCCGCGGATGATCTGTTTCGAAATCACTGAAACCAGCGCGATTGCCAACCTGGGCAGTGCCATTCGCTTCATCAACGAGTTGAAGGGGCTGGGCTGCCGCTTTTCGCTGGATGACTTCTGCGCCGGCATGTCGTCGTTCGCCTACCTCAAGCATTTGCCGGTGGATTACTTGAAGATCGACGGCAGTTTCGTCAAGGACATGCTCGACGACCCGATCAACCGGGCCATGGTCGAGGTCATCAACCACATCGGCCATGTCATGGGTAAACGCACTATCGCCGAGTTCGTCGAAACACCCTTGATCGAGCAGGCCCTGCAGGAAATAGGCGTGGATTACGCCCAGGGTTACCTGATCGAGCGCCCCCAGGTGTTCACCTGTGACAGTCTGCAGCGCCAACGGATTGCCGCCCGGCCTCTGTTGCAGCGGGCACCTGGCACATTTCGCTAGCGAGAAATCACAAGGATCAAGGAGCTGAAAGTGATTGATGCATTCGTTCGTATCGGGCCTCTGATGGACCCCGCCAGCTACCCCCAATGGGCCCAGCAACTGATTGAAGACTGCCGGGAGAGCAAGCGCCGGGTGGTGGAGCATGAGTTCTACGCTCGCCTGCGCGACGGCCAGCTCAAGCAGTCGACCATTCGTCAGTACCTGATCGGTGGCTGGCCGGTGGTGGAGCAGTTCTCTCTGTACATGGCCCATAACCTGACCAAGACCCGCTATGGCCGCCATCAGGGCGAAGACATGGCGCGGCGCTGGCTGATGCGCAACATCCGCGTCGAGCTCAACCATGCCGACTACTGGGTGAACTGGTGCCAGGCCCATGGTGTGCACCTGCATGATTTGCAGGCCCAGGAAGTGCCACCCGAGCTGAACGGCCTGAACGACTGGTGCTGGCGCGTGTGCGCCACCGAGAACCTGGCCATTTCCATGGCAGCGACCAACTACGCCATCGAGGGTGCGACCGGGGAATGGTCGGCGGTGGTGTGCTCGACCGATACCTACGCCCAAGGCTTCCCGGAAGACCAGCGCAAGCGGGCGATGAAGTGGTTGAAAATGCATGCCCAGTACGATGATGCGCACCCTTGGGAGGCGCTGGAAATCATCTGTACCCTGGCCGGCGAGAACCCGAGCCTTGGGCTGCGTACCGAGTTGCGCAGGGCGATTTGCAAGAGTTACGACTGCATGTACCTGTTCCTGGAGCGGTGCATGCAGCTGGAGAGCCGCCAGCAAGGCCGTTTGCGCCCGGCGTTGGCGGCCGGCTGATCTTTCGCCTGTACTGGCCCTATCGCCGGCAAGCCAGCTCCCACAGGGATTCCACATTGCCCTGGCCTGCGGTGATCCTGTGGGAGCTGGCTTGCCGGCGATAGGGCCAGGACAGGCAAAAAAGCTTATTGGGCGTTGAGAGCCTGCCCATTCACCTCTTTGCTGTCCGGCCCCATCAGGTACAGATACACCGGCATGATCTCTTCAGGCAGCGGGTTGTTCTGCGGGTTTTCGCTGGGGTAAGCCTGGGCCCGCATCGCTGTGCGCGTGGCGCCCGGGTTGATGCTGTTGGAGCGCACGGGTGCCACGCCTTCCAGTTCGTCAGCCAGGGTCTGCATCAGGCCTTCGGTCGCGAACTTCGACACGCCATAGGCGCCCCAGTAGGCCCGGCCTTTGCGGCCGACGCTGCTGCTGGTGAACACCACCGAGGCGTCTTCCGACAGCTTCAGCAGGGGCAGCAGGGTGCTGGTGAGCATGAAGGTGGCATCGACGTTGATGTGCATCACGCGCATGAAGTTGTCGCCCGACAACTGCTCCAGCGGCGTGCGCGGGCCAATGATCGAGGCGTTGTTCAGCAGGCCGTCCAGGCGGCCGAACTGGTCTTCGATCATCACTGCCAGCTCGTCGTACTGGTGGGGCAGGGCGGTTTCCAGGTTGAACGGGATGACCACCGGTTGCGGGTGTCCGGCGGCTTCGATCTGGTCGTAGACCTCGTTCAGGTTGGCCTCGGTCTTGCCCAGCAGTAGCACGGTGGCGCCCAGTGCAGCGTAAGCCTTTGCGGCCGCGGCACCAATGCCGCGGCCGGCGCCGGTAACCAGGATGACCCGGCCTTGCAGCAGGTCGGGACGGGCGGTGTAGTCGAACATTGTGTATTCCCTGTCTCTAGTTCAGCAGCCACACAGCGCGCTGTCGATCACTTTGCGCAGTTCCAGCGGGTGGTCCACCACCACGTCGGCACCCCAGTTGTTGGGGTTGTCCTCTGGATGAATATAGCCGTAACGCACCGCAGCCGTGCGCGTGCCAGCGTCGCGGCCAGACTCGATGTCGCGCAGGTCGTCGCCAACGAACAGCACGCTGGCAGGGTCCAGGCCCAGGGTGGTGCAGGCCAGGGTCAGCGGCTCGGGGTCAGGCTTGCTGTTCTTCACGTGGTCCGGGCAGATCAGCAGTGCCGAGCGCTCGGCCAGGCCCAGCTGCTGCATGATCGGCTCGGCGAAGCGTACCGGCTTGTTGGTGACCACGCCCCACAGCAGGTTGCCTTTTTCGATGTCAGCCAGCAGCTCGGCCATGCCGTCGAACAGCTTGCTGTGGACCGCGCAGTCGCGTTGGTAGCGCTCCAGAAACTCCAGGCGCAGGGCCTCGAAGCCCTCGGCTTCCGGGTCCATGGCAAACGCAGTGGCAACCATGGCGCGGGCGCCGCCAGAGATCACGCCACGGATCAGGTGGTCGTCAACGGCTGGCAGGCCGCGCTCGGCGAGCATGGCCTGGCAAATGGCGATGAAGTCCGGCGCCGTGTCGAGCAAGGTGCCGTCCATGTCGAAGAGTACTGCTCGCAAACGCATGCTCATTCCTCGCGCAGGGTCTGGATCATGTAGTTGACGTCGACGTCGCTGTTGAGCTTGTAGTGCTTGGTCAGCGGGTTATAGGTGAGGCCAATGATGTCCTTCACCTGCAGGCCGGCATCACGGCTCCAGGCGCCCAGTTCGGACGGGCGGATGAACTTCTTGAAGTCATGGGTGCCGCGCGGCAGCATCTTCAGGATGTACTCGGCGCCGACGATGGCCAGCAGGTAGGCCTTGGGGTTGCGGTTGATGGTGGAGAAGAACACCTGGCCGCCTGGCTTGACCATACGGTAGCAGGCGCGAATCACCGAGGACGGGTCGGGGACGTGTTCGAGCATTTCCAGGCAGGTGACAACGTCGAACTGTTCAGGCATTTCTTCGGCCAGGGCTTCGGCGGTGATCTGCCGGTACTCCACCTGTACGCCCGACTCCAGCTGGTGCAGCTGGGCCACCGCCAGTGGTGCCTCGCCCATGTCGATACCGGTTACCGTGGCGCCGCGCAGGGCCATGGCTTCGCTGAGGATGCCGCCGCCGCAGCCTACGTCCAGCACTTTCTTGCCGGCCAGGCTGGCCCGCTCGTCGATCCAGTTGACGCGTAGCGGGTTGATTTCGTGCAGCGGCTTGAACTCGCTTTCGCGGTCCCACCAACGGTGGGCCAGCGCTTCGAACTTGGCGATTTCGGCGCGGTCGACGTTGCTCATTGAACAGTCCTCTGAAACTTCGCAAAATTGGGCCGGAGTATACCCGAGCGCTCGGCCCCCAGGCTCGCTATAATCGCCGGCTTTTGACATGCGAACCACGGGGAGAGGCGATGCGCGAGCGACTTTTGGCGGCGGAGAAGGTGACCGGGATCCGCTGGCAGGGCGGCATCTTGCACCTGCTCGACCAGCGCCTGCTGCCGTCGGAGGAACGCTGGCTGGCCTGCGACAATGTTGCGCAGGTGGCGGCGGCAATCCGCGACATGGCGGTGCGCGGCGCCTCGGCCATTGGTATTGCCGCGGCCTACGGCCTGGTATTGGCCCTGGAAGAGCGGCTGGCCGAGGGTGGCGACTGGGAAATGGACCTGGAAGAAGACTACCTCACCCTTGCCGAAGCACGCCCCACGGCGGCCAACCTGTTCTGGGCGCTGAACCGCATGCGCGAACGCCTGCTGCGCCTGCGCCCTGATGAAGACGTGCTGGCCGTGCTGGAGGCAGAGGCCGTGGCCATCCACGAAAGCGACCGTGAAGCCAACCTGACCATGGCCCAGCAAGGTATCGAGCTGATCCGTCGTCATCAGGGCAATGCCCAGGCCCTGCTCACCTACGGCAATGCCGGTGCCCTGGCCAGCGGCGGTTTTGGCACCGCCCTGGGGGTGATTCGCGCCGGCTACCTGGAGGGCATGGTCGAGCGGGTGTACGCCGGCGAGACTCGCCCCTGGTTGCAAGGCTCGCGCCTGACCGCCTGGGAGCTGGCCAACGAAGGCATCCCGGTAACGCTCTGTGCCGACTCGGCGCTGGCGCACCTGATGAAGAGCAAGGGCATCACCTGGGTGGTGGTGGGGGCGGACTGCATTGCTGCCAATGGTGACGTGGCCAGCAAGATCGGCACTTACCAGCTGGCGGTCAGTGCCATGCACCACGGCGTGCGCTTCATGGTGGTGGCGCCGAGCACCAGCATCGACCTGAACCTGGCCACCGGCGAGGATATCCCGCTGGAAGAGCGTGACGCCGACGAGTGGCTGGACTTTGGCGGTGCCCCGGCGGTACCGGATGTCGAAGTGTTCAACCCGGTGTTCGATGTGACCCCGGCCGACTTGATCGACGTGATCGTGACCGAGCGGGGCATCGTAGAGCGCCCGGATACCGCCAAGCTGGCCCAGTTGATTTGCCGCAAGCGGCTGCATTGAGAGCGTAAGGCGATAGACGTCTGTCGTTTTTAGATCGAGCGCCGCCCGCGCGGCGCATCGCGAGCTGTGCTCGCTCCTACGTTTGTTTCGGGCCAATTTTTCCTGTGCCGTTTGCGCGCGGCCCCCTTGGCGCATGGCACGCTATCGTGCCGTACAAAAATGGCGGTCGCGCACGCCTGTCACAGGCTTGACTGGCCCGAAACAAACGTAGGAGCGAGCGTAGCTCGCGATGCGCCGCGCGGGCGGCGCTCGTTCTCCCAGGCGACACAATATTCAAGGCAAGCACCCCGTGCCACCTCTCCCCACCGCCCCCGCCTTTGTGATAACATCCGGCAGTTTCCAAGACCGCTCATCACGGCGGCCTTCATTGCGCAGATCCATGGCACAACTCATTGATTTGTCGTAAGTCGTCGCACCCTTATGCGCTGCGGCGGCGAGCTTCGTTCGGCCCTTGATGGAGCTGCGAAGTTTCACCAGAAAAAGGAATCAGGCTTCTCATGGGCGAACTGGCCAAAGAAATCCTCCCGGTCAATATCGAAGACGAACTGAGACAGTCTTACCTCGACTACGCGATGAGCGTGATTGTCGGGCGAGCGCTGCCCGATGCGCGTGACGGCTTGAAGCCCGTGCATCGTCGCGTTCTCTATGCGATGAGCGAACTGGGCAACGACTGGAACAAGCCGTACAAGAAATCCGCCCGTGTGGTCGGTGACGTGATCGGTAAGTACCACCCGCACGGCGACACTGCGGTCTACGACACCATCGTGCGTATGGCCCAGCCGTTCTCGCTGCGCTACCTGCTGGTCGATGGTCAGGGCAACTTCGGTTCGGTGGACGGCGACAACGCTGCGGCCATGCGATACACCGAAGTGCGCATGACCAAGCTGGCTCACGAGCTGCTGGCCGACCTGCACAAGGAAACCGTCGACTGGGTGCCCAACTATGACGGCACCGAGCAGATCCCGGCGGTCATGCCGACCCGTATTCCCAACCTGCTGGTCAACGGATCCAGCGGTATCGCCGTGGGCATGGCGACCAACATTCCGCCACACAACCTCGGTGAAGTGATCGACGGCTGCCTGGCGCTGATCGACAACCCCGAAGTCACCATCGATGAGCTGATGCAGTTCATCCCTGGGCCGGACTTCCCGACTGCCGGTATCATCAACGGCCGTCAGGGCATCATCGAGGCCTATCGTACCGGTCGTGGCCGCATCTACATGCGTGCCCGCTCCGAAATCGAAGACATCGACAAGGTTGGCGGCCGTCAGCAGATCGTCGTGACCGAGCTGCCGTACCAGCTGAACAAGGCGCGCCTCATCGAGAAGATCGCCGAGCTGGTAAAAGAGAAGAAGATCGAAGGCATCACCGAGCTGCGCGACGAGTCCGACAAGGACGGCATGCGCATCGTCATCGAGCTGCGCCGCGGCGAGGTGCCGGAAGTGGTGCTCAACAACCTCTACCAGCAAACCCAGCTGCAGAGCGTGTTCGGCATCAACGTGGTCGCCCTGATCGACGGCCGTCCGCGTTTGCTCAACCTCAAGGACCTGCTCGAAGCGTTCGTCCGTCACCGCCGTGAAGTGGTGACACGCCGTACCGTATTCGAGCTGCGCAAGGCCCGTGAGCGTGGCCACATCCTTGAAGGCCAGGCGGTTGCACTGTCCAACATCGACCCGGTCATCGCCCTGATCAAGGCGTCGCCAACCCCGTCCGAGGCCAAGGAAGCCCTGGTTTCCACGCCGTGGGAATCCAGTGCCGTGCAGGTCATGGTCGAGCGCGCCGGCGCCGATTCCTGCCGCCCTGAGGACCTGCCGGAGCAGTACGGCCTGCATGACGGCAAGTACTTCCTGTCGCCGGAACAGGCCCAGGCCATCCTCGACCTGCGCCTGCACCGCCTGACCGGCCTTGAGCACGAGAAGCTGCTGGCCGAGTACCAGGAAATCCTCGAGCAGATCGGCGAGCTGATCCGCATCCTCAGCAGCGCAGAGCGCCTGATGGAAGTGATCCGCGAAGAGCTGGAAGCCATCCGTGCCGAATACGGCGATGTGCGCCGCACCGAAATTCTCAATGCCAGCCACGACCTCAACTACGGCGACATGATCCCGGAAGAAGAGCGCGTGGTCACCATCTCCCACGGTGGTTATGCCAAGACCCAGCCATTGTCCGCTTATCAGGCCCAGCGCCGTGGCGGTAAAGGCAAGTCGGCGACCGGCGTGAAGGACGAGGACTACATCGAGCACCTGTTGGTCGCCAACAGCCATGCCACCCTGTTGCTGTTCTCCAGCAAGGGCAAGGTGTACTGGAAGAAGACCTACGAAATCCCCGAAGCGTCCCGCGCTGCCCGTGGTCGCCCGCTGGTCAACCTGCTGCCGCTGGAGGAAGGTGAGCGCATCACCGCCATGCTGCAGATCGACCTCGAAGCGCTGCAGCAGAACGCTGACCTTGACGAAGAGCTGGAAGACGCTGATGACACCGTGCTTGAGGGTGAGCTGGTAGAGGCCGAGGAAGTCGACGAGGAAGATGGCGACACCGCAGAGTGGGTGGCAGAGCCGACAGGCGCCTACATCTTCATGGCCACGGCCTCCGGTACCGTCAAGAAAACCCCGCTGGTGCAGTTCGCCCGCCCACGCTCCAACGGCCTGATCGCCCTGAAGCTGAAGGAAGGTGACACCCTGATTGCGGCGGCCATCACTGACGGCGCCAAAGAAGTCATGATGTTCTCCGACGCCGGCAAGGTCATCCGTTTCGCCGAGAGCGTAGTGCGTGAAATGGGCCGTACTGCCCGTGGTGTTCGCGGCATGAAGCTGGGCAAAGGCCAGCAGATCATTTCGATGCTGATCCCGGAATCCGGTTCGCAGATTCTCACTGCCTCCGAGCGTGGCTTCGGCAAGCGCACCCCGCTGTCCAAGTTCCCGCGTCGCGGCCGTGGTGGCCAGGGCGTGATTGCCATGGGTACCAAAGGGCGCAACGGCCTGCTGATCGGTGCTATCCAGGTGCAGGAAGGCGAGGAGATCATGCTGATTTCCGACCAGGGCACCCTGGTGCGCACCCGTGTTGGCGAAGTGTCCAGCCTGAGCCGTAACACCCAGGGTGTGACGCTTATCAAGCTGGCGGCGGATGAAACACTGGTGGGCCTGGAGCGGATCCAGGAGCCGTCCGAGGACGAACTCGATGAAGTGATCGAGGTGGACGAGGAGGGCACCGAGGCTGAAGCGCCAGACAATGAAGACGCTGCGGGTGCCGAAGAGGCCCCGCAGGAGTAAGCGAGCGTAAACCCGGACGGGGCGACCAAGGTCGCCCCGTTTGCCTGTGTAGGCGCGGGCTTGCCCGCGATGCAGGCGCCACCGATCCTGCATGGAATGTGGCCACCGAATTATGATTTTGTTCTATTTGGCAGAGCGAGAGTGGATGTGAGCAAACGAGCCTTTAACTTCTGCGCAGGCCCTGCCGCGCTTCCTGATGCTGTGTTGCAGCGCGCCCAGGCCGAGATGCTGGACTGGCGCGGCAAGGGCTTGTCGGTGATGGAAATGAGCCATCGCAGCGACGACTACGTGGCCATCGCCGAAAAGGCCGAGCAGGACCTGCGCGACCTGCTGTCCGTCCCCTCCAACTACAAGGTGCTGTTCCTGCAGGGCGGCGCCAGCCAGCAGTTCGCCGAAATTCCGCTGAACCTGCTGCCGGAAAACGGCACTGCCGACTACATCGAAACCGGTATCTGGTCGAAAAAGGCCATCGAAGAAGCGCGCCGCTTCGGCCACATCAACGTCGCCGCCAGTGCCAAGCCCTACGACTACCTGAGCATCCCTGGCCAGAACGACTGGAATCTGACCAAAAACGCCGCCTATGTGCACTATGCGTCCAACGAGACCATTGGTGGCCTGCAGTTTGACTGGGTGCCGCAGACTGGTGATGTGCCCCTGGTGGTCGACATGTCCTCCGACATTCTCTCGCGCCCCATCGACGTGTCGCAGTTCGGCCTGATCTACGCCGGCGCGCAGAAGAACATCGGCCCCAGCGGCCTGGTGGTGGTCATCGTTCGCGAAGACCTGCTGGGCCATGCCCGCAGCAGCTGCCCGACCATGCTCGACTACAAGGTCTCGGCTGACAACGGCTCGATGTACAACACCCCGGCCACTTATTCCTGGTACCTCTCGGGCCTGGTCTTCGAATGGTTGAAGGAGCAGGGTGGCGTCGACGCCATGGAGCAGCGCAACCGCGCCAAGAAAGACCGCCTGTACGGCTTCATCGACAACAGCGATTTCTACACCAACCCGATCAGCGTCAACGCCCGTTCGTGGATGAACGTGCCGTTCCGCCTGGCTGACGAGCGCCTGGACAAGGCCTTCCTCGCCGGCGCTGATGCCCGTGGCCTGCTCAACCTCAAGGGCCACCGTTCGGTGGGCGGTATGCGCGCTTCCATCTACAACGCCCTGGGCCTTGAGGCTGTGGAAGCCTTGGTTGGCTACATGGCTGAATTCGAGAAGGAGCACGGCTGATGTCCGAACAGGAACTCAAGGCGCTGCGCGTACGCATCGACAGCCTCGACGAAAAGATTCTCGAGCTGATCAGCGACCGTGCCCGTTGCGCTGAAGAAGTCGCCCGGGTCAAGACCGCCTCGCTGAAAGAAGGCGAGAAGCCGGTGTTCTACCGTCCCGAACGTGAGGCCGCAGTGCTCAAGCGCGTGATGGAGCGCAACAAGGGGCCCCTGGGCAACGAAGAGATGGCGCGTTTGTTCCGCGAAATCATGTCGTCGTGCCTGGCCCTTGAAGAGCCGCTGAAAATCGCCTATCTCGGCCCAGAGGGTACCTTCACCCAGGCCGCAGCCATGAAGCACTTCGGTCACGCGGTGATCAGCCGGCCAATGGCCGCTATCGACGAAGTGTTCCGCGAAGTGGCGGCCGGTGCCGTCAACTTTGGCGTGGTGCCGGTGGAAAACTCCACCGAAGGTGCTGTCAGCCACACGCTGGACAGCTTCCTTGAGCACGACATGGTGATTTGCGGTGAAGTCGAGCTGCGCATCCACCATCATCTGCTGGTAGGCGAAAACACCAAGACCGACAGCATCACCCGCATCTACTCCCACGCCCAGTCGCTGGCCCAGTGCCGCAAGTGGCTGGACGCCCACTACCCGAACGTGGAGCGCGTGGCCGTGTCGAGCAATGCCGAGGCGGCCAAGCGGGTCAAGGGTGAGTGGAACTCGGCGGCGATCGCCGGTGACATGGCGGCCAACCTGTATGGTTTGACCCGCCTGGCCGAAAAGATTGAAGACCGCCCGGACAACTCCACGCGCTTCCTGATGATCGGCAGCCAGGAAGTGCCGCCGACTGGCGATGACAAGACCTCGATCATTGTCTCGATGAGCAACAAGCCAGGTGCCTTGCACGAGTTGCTGGTGCCGTTCCACCAGAACGGCATCGACCTGACCCGCATCGAGACCCGCCCGTCGCGCAGTGGCAAGTGGACCTACGTGTTCTTCATCGACTTCGTTGGCCACCACCGCGACCCGCTGATCAAGGCGGTGCTCGAGCAGATCAGCCAGGAGGCGGTGGCGCTGAAGGTGCTGGGCTCTTATCCGAAGGCGGTGCTTTGATTCAAGGCCCTTGGGGCTGCTTTGCAGCCCTTTCGCGGCACAAGGCCGCTCCTGCAGGGTCCTTGTAGGAGCGGCCTTGTGCCGCGAAAGGGTCGCGAAGCGGCGCCGTAGGGTCCAGCAGGCTGTCCAGATTTCAGAACAGGGTTCGCACCAGTGGTAAAAGCAGCAAAAACCAAACCTGAGCCGATCATCAACCGCCTGGTCGTGGTCGGCCTCGGCCTGATCGGTGGTTCGTTCGCCAAGGGCCTGCGTGAAAGCGGCCTGTGCCGCGAAGTGGTCGGTGTCGACCTGGACGCGCCTTCGCGCAAGCAGGCCGTGGCCCTGGGCGTGGTCGACCGCTGCGAAGAAGACCTCGCCGCAGCCTGTGTTGGTGCCGATGTCATCCAGCTGGCCGTACCCATCCTGGCCATGGAAAAAGTCCTGGCCGTCCTGGCCCGGCTCGATCTGGGCGATGCGATCATTACCGATGTTGGCAGTGCCAAGGGTAATGTCGTCCGTGAGGCGCGTTCGGTCTTCGGGCAGCGGCTGCCACGCTTCGTCCCTGGGCACCCCATCGCCGGTTCCGAGCAAAGCGGCGTGGAGGCTTCCAATGCCGCCCTGTTCCGTAGGCACAAGGTGATTTTGACGCCGCTGGCCGAAACCGACCCGGCCGCGCTGGCCTTGGTCGACCGGCTGTGGCGTGCGCTGGATGCCGACGTGGAGCACATGTCGGTCGAGCGCCATGACGAGGTGCTGGCAGCCACCAGTCACTTGCCGCACCTGCTGGCCTTTGGTTTGGTCGATTCGCTGGCCAAGCGCAATGAAAACCTCGAGATCTTCCGGTACGCTGCGGGAGGCTTCCGCGATTTCACAAGAATCGCCGGCAGCGACCCGACCATGTGGCATGACATCTTCCTCGCCAACCGCGACGCTGTCCTGCGCACACTCGATACATATCGCAGCGATCTCGACGCCTTGCGCGACGCGATCGCTGAAGGGGACGGGCACCAGTTGCTGGGTGTATTCACCCGTGCACGGGTTGCCCGCGAGCATTTTAGTAAAATCCTGGCCCGCCGGGCCTATGTGGACGCTATGAACGCCAACGATCTGATTTTCCTGGCCCAACCGGGTGGCCGCCTGTCCGGGCGAATCCGCGTACCGGGCGACAAGTCGATTTCCCACCGCTCGATCATGCTCGGCTCGCTGGCCGAAGGCACCACCGAAGTCGAAGGCTTCCTCGAAGGTGAAGACGCACTGGCGACTCTGCAGGCATTCCGGGACATGGGTGTGGTCATCGAAGGCCCCAACCACGGTCGCGTCACCATTCATGGTGTAGGCCTGCACGGCCTGAAGCCGCCGCCCGGGCCGCTGTATGTGGGCAACTCCGGCACCTCGATGCGCCTGCTGTCGGGCCTGTTGGCCGGCCAGTCGTTCGACGTAACCATGACTGGCGACGCTTCGCTGTCCAAGCGCCCGATGAATCGCGTGGCCAACCCGCTGCGTGAAATGGGGGCTGTGGTCGAGACCGGCCCGGAAGGGCGCCCGCCGCTGACCATCCGCGGTGGCCACAAGCTCAAAGGGTTGACCTACACGCTGCCAATGGCCAGCGCCCAGGTCAAATCCTGCCTGCTGCTGGCTGGACTGTACGCTGAAGGCAAGACCACTGTCACCGAGCCTGCGCCTACCCGTGATCACACCGAGCGCATGCTGCGTGGCTTTGGCTACACAGTCGAAAGCAACGGCCCGGTAGCTTCGCTGCAGTCCGGTGGCAAGCTGACCGCTACCCGCATCGAAGTACCGGCCGACATTTCTTCGGCAGCGTTCTTCCTGGTCGCGGCCTCCATCGCCGAAGGTTCCGAGCTGGTGCTGGAACACGTTGGCATCAACCCGACCCGTACCGGTGTCATCGATATCCTGCGCCTGATGGGGGGCGACATCACCCTGGAGAACCAGCGTGAAGTCGGCGGCGAACCAGTGGCCGACCTGCGCGTACGCGGTGCCAGGCTGAAAGGTATCGACATCCCCGAAGAGCTGGTGCCGCTGGCCATCGACGAATTCCCGGTACTGTTCGTGGCTGCCGCCTGCGCCGAAGGGCGTACCGTGCTGCGTGGCGCAGAAGAGCTGCGGGTGAAAGAGTCCGACCGTATCCAGGTCATGGCTGACGGCCTGATTACCTTGGGCATCAAGTGCGAGCCGACCCCGGACGGCATCATCATCGAGGGTGGCCAGTTGGGTGGTGGTGAAGTGCATGGCCACGGTGACCACCGTATTGCCATGGCCTTCAGTGTCGCTTCGTTGCGCGCCAGCGCGCCCATCCGCATCCACGATTGTGCCAACGTCGCCACCTCGTTCCCCAACTTCCTGGCGCTGTGCGCCGAAGTGGGTATCCGCGTGGCGGAAGAGGGCAAGTCGTGAATTCGCTGGTACCGGTCATCACCATCGACGGGCCAAGCGGCTCGGGCAAGGGCACGGTCGCCGGCCTGTTGGCCCGCGAGCTGGGCTGGAAGCTGCTGGACTCCGGCGCGCTGTACCGCTTGCTGGCGTTCAACGCCAGCAATCATGGCGTCGATCTGACCAACGAAGAGCTGCTGACCCGGCTTGCCGCCCATCTGGATGTGCAGTTCATCGCAGCCCAGCCCGGTAAGCTGCAACAGATCATCCTCGAGGGTGAGGACGTCAGTAACGTCATCCGCACCGAAACCGTTGGCGCGGGCGCGTCGATGGTCGCCTCGCTGCCGGCAGTGCGTGATGCGCTGCTGGTGCGTCAGCGTGAATTTCGCGATATGCCGGGGTTGATCGCCGATGGTCGCGACATGGGTACCGTGGTGTTCCCCGACGCGCCGTTGAAGGTCTTCCTCACTGCCAGCGCAGAGGAGCGGGCACGTCGCCGCTACCTGCAGTTGAAGGGCAAGGGGGAAGATGTTAGTCTGTCGAGTCTGCTGGATGAGATTCGTGCGCGCGATGAGCGCGACACCCAACGTGCAGTGGCCCCGCTGAAGCCGGCGGCCGATGCCATTCAGTTGGACTCTACCGAGTTGTCCATCGAGCAGGTGTTGCAACGTATCAGAAGCGAGATCGCCCAGCGCGACCTCATCTGATCGCCAGGAAAGCAGGCAGGGGCACCAGTCAACGTCCTGCCGGCTTTCCTTTACTTAAAACGAACCCACATTGTCTGGAATGTGGTTATGGGCGTTTGTTTCGCCCGAATCTACAGGAATTAAAATGAGCGAAAGCTTTGCAGAACTCTTTGAAGAAAGCCTGAAAACCCTCAATCTTCAGCCGGGTGCGATCATCACCGGTATCGTTGTCGACATCGACGGCGACTGGGTTACCGTACACGCTGGCCTGAAGTCCGAGGGCGTCATCCCGCTCGAGCAGTTCTACAACGAAGCTGGCGAGCTGACCATCAAGGTCGGTGACGAAGTTCACGTTGCGCTGGACGCGGTCGAAGACGGCTTTGGCGAAACCAAACTGTCCCGTGAAAAAGCCAAGCGCGCCGAGTGCTGGATTGTTCTGGAAGCAGCTTTCGCCGCCGAAGAAGTGGTCAAGGGCGTTATCAACGGTAAGGTTAAAGGCGGCTTCACTGTCGACGTTAACGGCATCCGTGCGTTCCTGCCGGGCTCCCTGGTTGATGTCCGCCCTGTGCGCGACACCACCCACCTGGAAGGCAAAGAGCTGGAATTCAAGGTCATCAAGCTGGACCAGAAGCGCAACAACGTTGTTGTTTCGCGTCGCAGCGTGCTGGAAGCCGAGAACAGCGCCGAGCGCGAAGCCCTGCTGGAAACCCTGCAGGAAGGCCAGCAAGTCAAAGGTATCGTCAAGAACCTCACCGACTACGGCGCATTCGTGGACCTGGGCGGTATCGACGGCCTGCTGCACATCACCGACATGGCTTGGAAGCGCATCAAGCACCCTTCGGAAATCGTTAACGTTGGCGACGAAGTCGACGTACGCGTTCTGAAGTTCGACCGCGAGCGCAACCGCGTTTCGCTGGGTCTGAAGCAGATGGGCGAAGATCCGTGGGTAGCTATCACTGCCCGTTACCCAGAAGGTACTCGCGTACAAGCTCGCGTTACCAACCTGACCGACTACGGCTGCTTCGCTGAGCTGGAAGAAGGCGTTGAAGGTCTGGTACACGTTTCCGAAATGGACTGGACCAACAAGAACATCCACCCGTCGAAAGTCGTTCAGGTTGGCGACGAAGTGGAAGTCATGGTTCTGGACATCGACGAAGAGCGTCGTCGTATCTCCCTGGGCATCAAACAGTGCAAGTCCAACCCATGGGAAGACTTCTCCGGCCAGTTCAACAAGGGTGACAAGATCACCGGTACCATCAAGTCGATCACCGACTTCGGTATCTTCATCGGCCTGGACGGCGGCATCGACGGTCTGGTTCACCTGTCCGACATTTCCTGGAACGAAACCGGCGAAGAAGCCGTACGTCGTTTCAAGAAGGGCGACGAGCTGGAAACCGTCATCCTGTCGGTCGACCCAGAGCGCGAGCGCATCTCCCTGGGCATCAAGCAGCTGGAAGACGATCCGTTCTCCAACTTCGTTGCTGTCAATGACAAGGGCGCTATCGTCAAGGGCATCGTGAAAGAAGTTGACGCCAAAGGCGCCATCGTCACCCTGGCCGACGACATCGAAGCTACTCTGAAAGCTTCCGAAATCAGCCGTGACCGCGTTGAAGACGCGCGTAACGTTCTGAAGGAAGGCGAAGAGATCGAAGCCAAGATCATCAGCGTTGACCGCAAGTCCCGCGTTATCAGCCTGTCGATCAAATCGAAAGACGACGCTGAAGAGCGCGAAGCTATCCAGAGCCTGAAAAACGCTCCGGAAGCTGCTGCCGACACCACCATGGCTGCGCTGCTGCGCGAAGCAATGGCCAAGCAGAACTGAGTTCTGTTTGATCGGTAAAAAGGGCGACCCTCGGGTCGCCCTTTTTTTTAAGTTGAAAATGCGTTTGAGTGGTGAGGGTTCGCCGTGGCATTTTCAGCGCCTATAAGATCGAGCGCCACCGCAAATCCACCGCCGGACACCTACACGCCTCCCGCCCTCTAGACCATTCTTGCAAAACTTCAATCTTGAATTTTTTTATTAAGTCAAGAACCACCCTGTTCAAATCCCTCCCAGCGTGCTACAAACTGGTTAAGCAATGATCTAGCTGCTTGATAACGAAGGGAAAAATATGACGAAGTCGGAGCTGATCGAACGTATTGTCACCCATCAGGGCCTGCTCTCGCCCAAGGACGTGGAGCTGGCCATCAAGACCATGCTTGAGCAGATGTCTCAATGCCTTGCCACTGGCGATCGCATCGAAATTCGCGGTTTTGGCAGCTTCTCGCTGCACTATCGCGCCCCGCGCGTGGGCCGTAACCCCAAGACCGGTCAGTCGGTCAGCCTCGATGGCAAGTTTGTGCCGCACTTCAAGCCCGGTAAAGAGCTGCGCGACCGGGTCAACGAAGATGACGAGGCTGAAGCCTGAGCACTCAAGGAGCAATCTGATGCGTAACCTCAAGCGCGCCCTGGCGGCGGTGTTCGTGCTGCTGTTGGCGGCCGTGGTGCTGTTCTTCGTGCTGGAGAACCAGCAAGCCGTGTCGCTGGTTCTGTTCGGCTGGGCTGCGCCGGAAATGCCGGTTGCCGTACTTGTGCTGGCAGCACTGGTCATTGGCCTGGCAGTCGGGCCCTTGCTGGGCGCCTATGGCGTGCAGCGCAGCAAGCGCAAGATCAGGGAGTCTGCCCGTCAGGCGGCACTCAACAGCAACTAAGGAAATTTCCTACATCCTCTTAGGAAAGTCTCACCTATGCATGCACCTGCCCTCATGGAGTAATAGCCCACTTCATTTTCGGCCCCGGCGAGTGTGTGCAGCATGGAATATCCCAGCCTTTCCCATCACGGTGGTACCCGCGGCGTTACCGGGTCTTGCCACCAGTTGCACCTTGACCCGTCCACCAGTCTGCTGATCGATCGCGGGCTTGAGCAGGGGAGCGAGGCTGCGACGGGTGCGGAAAGCGCGGCACTCGGCTTCGGCATACTGGGCATTCAGGCCCTGGTCATCACCCATGTTCATCTTGACCACGTTGGCCGCATTCCCGCGCTGCTGGCCGCCGGCTATCGTGGCCCCATCCTGTGCAGTGAACCTTCTGCCCGGCTGCTGCCCCTTGTACTGGAAGATGCCTACAAACTAAGCATCAGCAGCGAGCCTGCGCAGGTAGCCCGGTATATCGAATTCATCCGTGACCTTATCGTGCCGCTGCCTTTTGAGCAGTGGCACGCGGTGGTCGAGGGCCCTGGTCTGGCTTGTCGTATTCGCCTGCAGCGCGCCGGGCATTTGTTGGGTTCGGCTTATGTCGAGTGCGACATGCAGCATGGTCAGGCCAATAGCCGCTATGTGTTTTCCGGCGACCTGGGTGCGTGTGGCAACCCGTTGCTGCGCCCGGTGCAGCCGCCGGAGCGTGCTGATGTGCTCGTGCTGGAAAGTACCTATGGCGACCGCCTGCATGCCCAGGCCGGCGACCGCAGGCAACGGCTGGAAGGCGCCATCGATCGCGCCCTGGCTGACAAAGGCACCATCCTCATCCCGGCGTTTAGCCTGGGCCGCACCCAGGAACTGCTGTACGAGCTGGAAGACATCCTCCATCGCAAGGCTTTATTGGGCGGCGCTGATCCCGGGCCTGATGGTGACCCGCTCGACTGGTCGCAATTGCCCATCATCCTCGACTCGCCCTTGGCTCAGCGCATCACCAGCGTGTACCGGGAACTGCACGGCTACTGGAATGCCGAGGCTAGGGCGCGACTTGCCAAGGGGCGAGACCCACTGGATTTCAGCCAGTTGATCAGCGTGGATACCCATGCCCGGCATCAGCAGGTGGTCAATTACCTCAAAAGCACCGGGCGACCGGCGATCGTGATAGCAGGCAATGGCATGTGCTCGGGTGGGCGCATCGTCAATTACCTCAAGGCTATGCTCGGGGATGCACGGCATGAGGTGATGTTTGTCGGCTATCAGGCCAAGGGTACGCCGGGGGCGGTGATACAGGCGAGTGAAGGGGCAGAAGGGTTTGTGCAGATTGGCCTGGATGGGCAGATGTACGAAATCCGGGCGAAGGTAGTCACGGTGGGTGGGTTTTCGGGGTATGCAGACCAGGCGGGCCTGGTTGATTTCGTCCAAGGGATGTATAAATCGCCAAGCACGATCGTTTTGGTGCATGGTGAGCAGCGTGCAAAAGTCGCTTTGAAGCTAGCCCTGCAGGGTAGACAAATACAGCAATCAAAGCAGGGGCATGTTGTTATTGCGTAACCGTAATCAAGAGTTGCTCATGGCGTGGGCGGGTTGGAGGCAGGTCTCGCCGGAGGGCTGTTGCTGTGGCGTTGCCCGCCCCCTCAAGCAGATCCAAACAGCAATCTCTGATATTCTGTGGGCCTATGCTTGTTACCTTGCCTAAGGATGGCGCAGGAGTGATTACATTCGGCAGGGTAGATTGGGGGTCGTTGTGGTTGTCGTAGCAGCTTCCAGAACCAAGACCAAAATGCCATTTCTACCGCAGTCTGTCACTCTGGCAACCGTTTAAGGATTCGACTATGCAATTGATCCCCGTGATCCTTTCCGGTGGCGTTGGCAGCCGTTTGTGGCCCGTTTCCCGAGAAGCACATCCCAAGCCTTTCATGACGTTACCAGATGGGCAGAATCTGATTCAAAAGACGTTTATTCGAGCGGCTGGGTTGGAGGGTGTTGCCGAGATTTTGACCGTCACCAATCGGGAGCTTCTATTCAAAACCGAGGATGAATACCGTGCAATCAATGACGTGGGTTTACCTCAAGGCTTTATCCTGGAGCCTTTCGGCCGCAATACCGCAGCTGCTGTAGCGGCCGCGGCACTACAGTTGCGCCAGATGTACGGTCCGAAGGCGCTCATGTTGGTGTTGGCTGCCGATCATTTGATTAGCAAAGAAGTGGCCTTCCGCGATGCGGTGGCTAAAGCTACGCAGCTCGCCACCAGCGGATGGCTAGTAACCTTCGGCATCCAGCCACGCTACCCTGAAACTGGCTTTGGCTACATCGAAGCGGCTGCCGATGGTGTGCTTGGCGACGGCCTTAAGGTAGAGCGATTCGTTGAAAAACCGGACTTTGAGACAGCGCAGGGCTACGTCGCGGCCGGTAATTACTATTGGAATGCCGGAATCTTCTGCTTCCAGGTTGGCTCGGTCATCGAAGAATTCCAGCAGCATGCACCGGACGTTCTGAAAGCGGTCGAGCAAACGCTTGAATCATCACGTTGCTCTACCGCCAGTGGTTATTCCTGCTTGACTCTGGACATCGAGAGTTTTGCCAATGTCCCGGACATTTCCATCGACTATGCGCTTATGGAGCGCTCGCGGAGGGTCGCTACCATTCCATGCGATATCGGCTGGAGCGATATCGGTTCCTGGAATGCGGTAAGCGAATTGACCTCGCCCGACGAATGCGGCAACCGCTTCGACGGTGATGTGATGGCTTATGGAGCGAAAAACAACTTCGTTACCACTGAGAACCGCCTCGCTGCCTTGGTAGGCGTTGAAAACCTCCTGGTAGTGGACACTCCGGACGCCTTGCTCATCGCCCACAGGGATCATGCACAGGATGTCAAATACATCGTCACGCGGCTTAAAGCCGAAGGCCATAGGGCGCACATGTTGCATCGCACGGTGCACCGCCCCTGGGGGACCTACACCACGCTGGAAGACGGTGATCGTTTCAAGATCAAGCGCATCGTAGTCAAGCCCAAAGCTTCGCTGTCACTACAGATGCACCATCATCGCAGCGAGCATTGGATAGTCGTTAGCGGGATGGCTGTCGTCGTCAATGACGAGCAAGAGTTGATGCTGAACACCAACGAGTCCACCTTCATCCGTGCTGGGCATAAGCACCGTCTGCGTAACCCGGGTGTGATTGACCTTGTTTTGATCGAGGTGCAGAGCGGTGAGTACCTTGGCGAGGACGATATAGTCCGTTTTGAAGACAACTATGGTCGGTGTGATGCCTGAGTACAGGGGGGCAGGAGCAGCTAACTCGTGAGCCGGTGGTGATTACGTCAGGACCGAGAGCATGGTTTAAAGCAACTGATTAACCAGATGAAATTGATATTTAGCAATGAAAAAGGGAGGGTTAAAAGATGGCAATTAGCTACCAATCCTCCATAGGCTTGGAAGAGGAGGGGGTCGAGGTCGCGATCCTGATGTGCACCTATAATGGTGCTTCGTTCCTGAGGGAGCAACTCGACTCGTTCGGCGCACAGACGTTCAGCAACTGGATACTTTATGTATCCGACGACGGCTCTAGTGATGCTACCGGCCAGATTCTGGCCGAGTACAAACAGCGCTGGGGAGGAGAACGGTTGCAGGTCTTTGACGGGCCGCGTCAAGGCTTCGCAAAAAACTTCATATCCTTGCTGAAGCGGCCAGCGGTGCGGGCGCGGTTCTACGCCTTCAGTGATCAAGACGACGTGTGGTTCAGTGACAAGCTGGAACGAAGTCTCGCCAAGCTGGTCGAAATGCCGCTTGAAAAGCCGGCGCTTTATTGCTCTCGAACCCGGCTCGTTGATAGCGACCGTAATGCGGCAGGGTATTCACCTCTTTTCACCAGGCGCCCATCTTTTCAGAATGCGCTGGTGCAGAGCTTGGCCGGCGCCAATACCATGATGATCAATCAGCAAGCCCGTAGCTTGCTGGTGCAGTTGCCTGAAGATGCCAGTATCGTGGCGCATGACTGGCTCGCCTATATTTTGGTAACAGGGTGTGGTGGCTTTGTGCTTTACGATACACATGCAAGTCTTGAGTACCGTCAGCACAACGACAATCTGATCGGGGCTAACAGCACCTTCAGTGCACGGCTGAACCGCTTGCGCAAAATGCTATCAGGGCGTTTTGTAAGGTGGAACGATGCCAATCTGGAAATACTGCGGGCCATGAGTCCGCTGTTGACTCAGGAAAATCGCACCATTCTGGCTCATTTCGAAAAAGGCCGGCACCTTGGCCTTGCAGCTCGTCTTTGCGCATTGCGTCGCTCAGGCGTCTACCGCCAAACATTTGTAGGTAACATCACGCTGATGATCGCTGCGTGTCTGGCGCGGATTTGAGCAAAACATTACAGGCTGGGGCGTTTGCAAGCATCAGCGTTAAGATCGTGCTAATTGCTTGTAGCACAGTCCTCGCGCCACCTGTTCTTTGGAGATAAGTAGCAAATGAAAGCAATCAAGCAAGCCATCCCGGAGGTTATCCTCTTCGAGCCTCAGGTTTTTGGCGATGAACGAGGTTTCTTCTTCGAAAGCTTCAATCAGAAGGTGTTCGATGAGGTGGTAGGTCGCCCAGTAAACTTCGTTCAGGACAACCACTCCCGTTCGGTAAAGGGGGTGCTGCGGGGGATGCATTATCAGATCCAGCAGCCCCAGGGCAAATTGGTTCGGGTTGTACAGGGTGAAGTGTTCGACGTCGCCGTCGATATGCGGAAGAGCTCAAAGACCTTCGGCAAGTGGGTGGGTGTTCACCTGAGCGCTGAGAACAAACGCCAGCTCTGGGTGCCAGAAGGCTTTGCGCATGGTTTTGTGGTGCTGTCGGAAACTGCCGAGTTCCTTTACAAAACGACCGACTTCTACGCGCCGCAGTACGACCGCAGCCTGGCTTGGAATGACCCGACCGTAGCCATTGAGTGGCCCTATGAAGGGGAGCCTGCATTGTCGGCGAAAGATCAGAAGGCTAGCGCTTTTGTCTATGCCGACGCCTACGCCTGACGCTGCCGGTCTTTGCAAGCCTAGCCATACCGCGCAGGCGGGAGCGGCTGCGCCTGCGTGGCTGCTTGGTGCACCGACAGTCCGATACATGCTCCGAGGTAATTGAATGAATCCGCATTCACAGGCCCCCGTCTCACCGTGGGCACTGGTAAGCAATCTCTGGCATTACCGCCGGTTGATTCTGCAAATGACACGCCGAGAAGTAGTCGGCCGCTACAAAGGCTCCGTAATGGGGCTCTTGTGGTCTTTCCTGACGCCATTATTCATGTTGGCTGTATACACTTTCGTTTTTTCCGTGGTGTTCAAGGCCCGCTGGACAACTTCTCCGGATGAAAGCAAGGGGGATTTTGCCGTGTTGCTGTTTGCCGGCATGATCGTGCACGGTTTGTTTGCCGAGGTATTGAACAGGGCGCCTGGGTTGATTTTGGCAAACGTCAACTACGTTAAAAAGGTGGTTTTTCCGCTCGAGATCCTACCGGTCATCTCGATGTGTACCGCACTGTTCCACACCGGTGTGAGTTTGCTGGTACTGGTGTGCGCGATTGTTTTCGTCAATGGCGAATTCCACGCGACCATGCTGCTTGTACCGTTGATAGCGCTGCCATATATCCTGTTTGTGCAAGGCCTGGCCTGGGCGTTGGCTTCGTTGGGCGTGTACCTGCGCGATGTGGGGCAAACCATCGGCATCATCACCATGATCATGTTGTTCATGTCTCCGGTATTTTTCCCGGTCAGCTCGCTGCCGGTTGAAATGCGACCTCTCATGGAAGCCAACCCGCTGACGTTCATCATTGAGCAGGTCCGAGAAGTATTGATTTGGGGCCATATGCCGGACTGGATAGGGTTGGCTAAATACTCGCTGATGGCACTGATGACTGCCTGGTTGGGTTACGTATGGTTCCAAAGAACGAGAAAGGGATTCGCTGATGTCCTCTAACCCCCAGCAACAGAATGACGCAGCGATCGTCGTTAGCGGTGTATCGAAGTGCTTTCACATTTATGGCAAACCGCAGGACCGGCTCAAACAGTCCATCATGCCTCGTCTGCGGCGAGCGCTTGGCATGCAACAGAAAGCCTACAGTCGAGAGTTTTGGGCGCTGAAAAATGTGTCGTTCACCCTCAACAAGGGTGAAACGCTCGGTATCATTGGCCGCAACGGCTCTGGCAAGTCGACCTTGTTGCAGCTGATTTGCGGAACGCTGAGCCCTACCCATGGCCATGTGCAAACATTTGGCCGGGTAGCGGCATTGCTGGAACTAGGCGCCGGTTTTAACCCGGAGTTCACTGGCCGTGAGAACGTTTACCTCAGCGCGGCATTCTATGGTTTGACCAAAGAGCAGACGGACGAGCGGTTCGACGATATCGTGAACTTCTCTGAAATCAGGGATTTCATAGATCAGCCGGTGAAGACTTACTCCAGCGGCATGTTCGTGCGGCTAGCATTCGCGACCATTGCGCATGTGGATGCCGATATCCTCATCATCGATGAGGCGCTGGCAGTTGGCGATGCTATCTTCACCCAAAAGTGCATGCGCTTCCTGCGCAAGTTCAAAGAAGAGAAAACCTTGCTGTTTGTCAGCCACGACAGCACGTCAGTAATTGCGCTGTGCGACAAGGCACTTTGGCTGGCCGATGGTGAGACCAGAGAGCTTGGTGAGGCCAAGCAAACTTCGGAACACTACTTGAACTTTATCCTTGGAGCCACGCAAGATAAGCAGCTCCAGGATCAGACGCATGCGTCTGCGACAGCCCGGAAACTTCGAGAAATCTGGGCAGGTGGTCAGCCTTACGAGCCTGCTGGCCCGCTGAGCCTTTTCCAGCCCAACTTGCAGGCTTCGGCGCAGACCGACCCGCTAGGGGCGCAGATCAATTACGTAAATGTTACCGCCGAAGATGGCAATGACATCAGGGCGCTCAAGGGCGGCGAAGTTGTAACACTGACGATTCGCGCTGTTGCTTACACTGAGTTGAGAAGCCCGGTGTTGGGGTTCTATATCAAGGATCGGCTTGGTCAGTTCTTGTTTGGCAGCAACACGCTGAGCATCAAGGACCGCGTGCCGCCAGTAGCTGCGCCTGGCCAGGAGTTCAAGGCAGAATTCACCTTCCCCATGCCATGGCTTGCCGGTGGCGACTATTCGATTCAGGTTGCCGTCGCTGACGGTACCCAGCAAGACCATACTTCGCACCACTGGATTCACGACGCTGTCATTTTCCATTCAAGCCAGGATCCGTCGGCATCGGGATTGATCGGCATACCGATGTTGGACATTCAGTTAAGTATCGATACCGAAACAGGTCTATAAATGCACCTCCCTGCACATAATTATGGTCGGCTCTTTCTCGAGACCTACCGCAACAACCTGCCTGTTGGCTCCAAGGTCGTCGTCATGGGTGCGCAGCACCTGGGTGGCTCGCCTAAGGACATTTGCCCGCAAGGCTTTGAATGCATTGGCGTCGATACAGCTGAGGGGATGGGCGTGGATATCGTCCTGGACAGCGCCTGTGCCCTGCCTTTCGAGGCCGAGAGTGTAGACGCTGTCATTTGCAGCTCGTGCCTTGGGCATGCGGACATGTTCTGGGTGCTGTTCAATGAATTCCTGCGTATTCTCAAACCGTCGGGGCTGTTGTGCATCATCGCGCCTAATGACGGTAACCTTCAGCGCCGGCCGCTGGATTGCTGGCGCTTCTACCCGGATGCAGGCAGGGCGCTAGTAAATTGGGCCCAGCGTAGCGGTTACCCCGCAGCGTTGTTGGAGTCGTTCGTCGGGCCGCAGGCGGCCGACCACCTAAACGTACACCGGCATGTGTTCGTTGGCATTTTTGCCAAGGATGCAGCCGCTGCGGCCCAGTTCGATAACCGGATGTTCAATGGCCAGCGCGAGTTTAGCAACGCACTGCTGAGCGGCTCGGCAGAGTTGCTCAACCCCCAGGAGTACGCAGCGGGCGCTCGGTTACTAGAGCAATTACGCGAGGAAAACGCCGCCTTGCAGGGTAGCCGTCTGCATTTGCAAGCGCAGTTAGCTGAAGCCCAACATGCGCAACAGCGGCTGCTCACCCAACTTGCAGATGCTGCGAGCGCTCCCCAGCGGGTGCAGGAGCAGTTGCGGGCGCAACTGGCCGAAGCCCATAGCGTCGTTGCCGAGGCTCACAATGCCTTGGCTGCTGCCAGGGTGGATCAGGAAACGTTGGCAGCGCTTCGTGATGAGGTAGTTTATGTGCGCAGCGAAACTGCCAAGGCTCGGGAAGAAAGTAACAGCCTAAGGCAGCAGTTGGCTTTGAAGAGCGAACAAGCCAAGCGTGCTGCTGATGAGTTTGCCTCCATCGTGCAGGGCATTCACCATTCTAGCAGTTGGAGGGTTACCGCCCCGATGCGCGTACTTTCGCGTGTGGTGCGTGGGCAGCGTCCGCTGGTTGCCGGTGGGCTGCGCGCTCGAGTATTGAACCAGATCAAGCCCTTGTATTGGGCTATTCCGCACAAATACCGCAACCCTCTGCTGAACTGGGGCTATCGCAACCTGGCATTCGTGTTTCGTGGTAGCCCGCACTACGAGATGTGGAAAAACGGAAGCCAGCCGCACATCGAGGCGGTAGACAATACGCTTATCACGCTGGACGGTATTCTACCGGCAGAGCAGGTCGAAGGCAGTATCGCCATTCACTTGCACATGTATTATGAGGACCTAGCAAGTGAATTTGCCGGTTACCTCAGGAACATGCCCTTTGCTTATGATCTTTATGTATCGGTGAAGGATGCCGAAGGTCAGCAGGTCTGCCAGGCAGCGTTCGCGCAGTTACCCAATTGCGAGGCGCAGGCCTTTCAGATAGTAAACAATCGTGGTCGTGACATCGCCCCGATGTTCGTCACATTCGGAGAGGCACTGCGTGGCTACGATTACGTGGCTCACCTGCACAGCAAGAAGTCGTTGTATAACGCAGGTGCAACCGAGGGCTGGCGCCAGTACCTGGCGGGTAACCTGTTGGGCAGCACAGCGACCATCCGCAGGATTTTTACCCTGATGGCTGGCGACAAGGGCATCGTCTACCCGCAGAACTTCAAATCCGTACCTTCTCAGGCCAACACCTGGCTTGCCAATAAAGGGATGGGCGCCGCCTGGTGCGCGCGTTTGGGAATCGCACCCGTACCGCAGGGGTATTTCGACTTCCCGGCAGGGTCTATGTTCTGGGCGCGAGGCGACGCGATGCGGCCGCTGTTCAGCGCTGGCATCACCATCGAAGACTTCATTGAAGAAGCGGGTCAGACCGACGGTACATTCGCGCATTGCCTGGAAAGGCTGCTGGTGCTCAGTACACGTAAGCAAGGCTTGCAACCTGGCATCATCCAGGACACTGAAAACCCTACGTGGTCGTCTTGGCGTCTTGACCAGTCGGTGGGTCGCCCGTATGAGTGGATGGTGGGGCAGTTCTCCAATCCAGCGATCAAATGCATCGGTTTCGATATTTTCGACACGCTGTTGATTCGCCCACTGATCGATGCAGAGACCACCAAGCATATCGTAGCGGCCAACTTGCCTGAGCACCTATCCGAACTGTTCCGCGATTATCGGGTGCTCGCAGAAGGCCAGGCGCGCAAGCACAAAGGCAAGGACGTGGACCTGGATGACATCTACCAGGCGTTTGGGCAGCTCAGTAAGCTTTCGGAGCAGGATGTACAGACCATCCGCAAGCTCGAGGAGCACATAGAGTATAGGTCGCTGTCCGCTCGCAGCGGAGGTGTTGAGCTGTTCGAGGCAGCGAAGGCAACAGGTAAGCCGGTAGTATTGATCTCCGATATGTTCCTGCCCAAGGCGCTCATCACGCGTGCATTGAATGCAAATGGCGTGGACGGTTGGACAGAGTTTTACCTGTCGAACGAAGTGGGGCTACGCAAGGACACGGGGCAACTATACGACCATGTTTTGCAAACCTATGGCCTGCAACCTGCCGAGTTCATTATGGTGGGTGATAACGAACGTTCGGATCTGCAGATTCCCTGCGATAAAGGCTGTGTCGGCTTGCATATTTTGCGCCCCACAGAGCTGGCCAGGGGCACGCCGCGCCTGCGTAGCATTGTCGAGAGGTACGAGTTTGCTCACGACCTGAACGCCGAATTGACTCTGGGTCTGCTGTTCCAGAAGAACTTCCCTGCAGTGGTTTATCCCAACCTGAACCCTGGGTCGCTGTTCCACGCTACGCCGTACAACATTGGCTACAGCCTGGTCGGACCGATGCTGACCGGTATGGCACAGTGGCTGATCGACAATGCCCGGCGCGAAGGTGTTGAGCAGCTGCACTTCCTGGCCCGTGAAGGCCAGCTGATGAAAGCCGCTTACGACGTTTGGGCTGAGGATGTCAGCGATGCCCCGCCTTCGAAATACCTGGTTGTTTCCCGCCGCACCTGCAGTGTGCCGTTGCTTGACAACCTGAACGATGTGCTGACCCTCGGCAAAGGCGACTACTACCTGAATACGGCGAGCAACTATTTGCTTGAGCGCTTCGGTTTGACCTTGAGTGATGCGGCCTGGAGTGAGCTGCAAACCGAATTGAATGTAGGTCGGGATACCCAAGTTGAGGTTCGTAACGGCAACCTCGCCGTGTTGGCGCCGGTGCTGACCAAGCTGGCCGAGACCATCTGCAAGCAGGCAGAGCAAGAGCGTGAGGCACTGGTCGTGTATTTGAAGGGCATGGAGTTGATGGGTGACCAGCGAAACGCGGTAGTAGACGTTGGCTATGGCGCCACCATCCAGAACTACCTGTGCAAGCTTACCGGGCAAAAGCTCAGTGGCTATTACCTGGCTACGGACGAGCGTTCGATCCCTGTGGCCGAGCAACACGGCGTGATTGTGCGCGGTTGCCTGATGCACAACGTAGAGCACAGCCTGGCGGCACCGATCATGTACCTTCGTAGCTTCGAGCTTGAAAAACTGCTTAGCTCCAGTGATGGGCAGGTTGTGAAGTACACGTCGACGGATGGTGTGAACGTAGAGGCCCACTACCGTGAGCTATCAATCCAGGAGCGTGATGGTGATGCGTTCAGGAATGATCTGCGCAACGGAGTGCTTCAGTTTGCCAGGGACGCAGTGCGGGTACGTACCCAGCTGCTGGGCAGCTTTGCGCCATCGCTTGAGGTCAGCCGGGCGATTGCCGATGAGTTTTTCTCGAAGCACTCTACCGACGAGCTGAAGTTGCTGGGTGAAGTCATGCTGGATGACCATTACTGCGGACGTGGTGTGGTGTAGTAAGCCAAGGTGAAGGGCTGACCAGCAACCCTTCACCTTAGCCCGCTAGTAATGCGGTGCACGATCGGGTGCCGCATTACCTGTGGTGATTGGGCTGCCGACCGAGAACGCCCATCAGCAGGCAGATGATAAAGAACATCACCCGGTCACGTGTACGCCTGCGGCAAATGGCAGCGCTGAACGCTAGCTTGATCCACGATTTCACCTTGTGGTTAGTGCCCGCCAGCTCGAAGAATGGGCTGTCTATCTGCAAAAGCCGTGCAGTCAGCAGCACCTGCTCGAACCACCAGCCGTTGGTAATCTTCCGCCAGCGCGCCATTGCTGACGCCATCCCATTGTTAACCCCAACCTGGTTGCGCTCGTGCTGCCGGTAGTCCAGCCCTGGGCGCGGGTCAATGACCCAGCCATAGCCACGACTGCGTGCGAAGGCGTAGCAAAACCAATCGTGCAGGTCGATATGCTGTGCTTCGTCCCAGCAACTAAGCAGCTGTGCTTTGAAGGCCAATGCCAGCTTACGGCTAAGCACATAGGTGCAACCGGGGCCAGCGGCTTCAAATAAATGGTCCCAGCGCACTTGGGGTTGAGCTTTATTGACCCGCAACCGGCGCCCATTTGCCCAAAATGCCACGACGTTGCTCGAATACCCCTCAGCCTCGCTGCTGCGCAGGGTGGCAACGGCATGTTCGAGCTTGTCCGCATACCACATATCGTCCTGATCGGCGAATGCCACAAAGTCATACGCTGACAGGTCGACGTCCTTGATCAGGCGAAAAAAATTGCGTGAGGCGCCGCCGAAGAGGCCGGAGGAGGGCAGAAGCACGACATTGGCATGGGCCTGGGCGAACTCCGCGCACCAAAGTTCGGTGCCGTCGCTGGAGGGGTCAACGCTGATAAAGATGTCAACGTTGACCGCAACCTGGGCAAGGACAGAGGCCAGTTGCGCCGCTATCCATTCGCGACCATTATAGGCAGCCAGCAGCACGGCAATTTTGGCGGCGGTGTCAACGGTGTTGATCCCTGTGGCCATACTCAGTGGCGACCTGGCTCCAGGAGGCCCAGCAGGTATTTGCCGTAGCCGGTCTTCTTGAGTTTTTCTGCCTGCTCGGCTACTTGCTCTTTGGTGATCCACCCGTTGCTGTAGGCAATTTCTTCCAGGCACGCCACTTTCCAGCCTTGGCGTTCTTCGATGGTTTGGATGAAGTGGCTGGCTTCCATTAGCGACTGGTGAGTCCCGGTGTCCAGCCAGGCGAAACCACGGCCGAGAATTTCGACACTGAGGTTTTTCTGGTTGAGGTAGGCACTGTTCACATCGGTAATTTCCAGCTCACCGCGCTCGGAGGGCTTGATGCCCTTGGCAATCTCGACGACGTTGTTGTCGTAGAAGTAAAGGCCGGTGACGGCATAACTGGACTTGGGCTCGGCAGGTTTTTCTTCGATGCTGAGCGCTCGCCCGTTGGCATCGAACTCAACCACACCGAAGCGCTCAGGGTCGGCAACATGGTAACCAAACACCGTGGCGCCATCGGTTTGTTCAGCGGCGGCGCGCAGGTTATCGGAGAAGTGCTGACCGTAGAAAATGTTGTCGCCCAGGATCAAGCAGCAAGGGTCTTTGCCAATGAACTGTTCACCAATGATGAACGCCTGTGCCAAGCCGTCCGGGCTTGGTTGCTCGGCATAGCTGAGCTGCACGCCATACTGGCTACCGTCGCCCAGTAGCTTACGAAATGCTGGCAGGTCTTCGGGGGTGGAAATGATCAGGATCTCCCGCATGCCCGCCAACATTAGCACCGACAGCGGGTAGAAAATCATCGGCTTGTCGTAGATGGGCAGCATCTGCTTGGAGACGCCCAAGGTCAATGGATGCAGGCGCGTCCCGGAACCACCAGCCAGAATGATCCCTTTACGATTGGTTGTGTTCATTTATTCAAAGCTTCCATAAGCATACGGGTTACACCCAATTGCCAATCCGGCAGGTGCAGTGAAAATGCATCGCGAAGTTTTACGGTCGCCAGGCGCGAGTTCAACGGTCGACTGGCAGGCGTTGGGTATTGGGCTGTGGTGATTGGGTTGACCGCTTCCACGGCAAGGGTTTCACCGTGCTTGCGGGCAAACTCGATCACATAGCTTGCGTAAGCGTGCCAGGTTGTTTCGCCAGCGGGCGCCAAGTGATAGATGCCACCGAGTTCGGGCTTGTGCATGGCTTGCTGCAACGCAGCCACGGCGACATCCGCCAACAAGTCGGCCCCAGTCGGTACGCCCACCTGGTCAGCGATCACGCTCAGCGTTGGCCGGTCTTTGGCAAGGCGCAGCATGGTTTTGGCAAAGTTGTTGCCGCGTGCGGCATACACCCAGCTGGTGCGGAAAATGAGGTGCTTGCACCCCGACGCCGCGATCAGTTGCTCGCCTTCGAGCTTGGTTGCACCGTAGTAGTTTACCGGCGCTACCGGGTCGGTCTCTCGCCATGGCGCACTTCCGCTGCCGTCGAAGACGTAGTCGGTGGAGTAGTGCACCAGCCAGGCCTCGAGGCGCTTGGCTTCTTCGGCCATCACTTGGCTGGCCAAGGCATTGACCGTGTGGGCCAGCTCGCGCTCGGTTTCAGCTTTGTCCACAGCGGTATAGGCGGCGGCGTTGACGATGACCTGCGGTGCCACCTTGGTAATGGCCTGGCGCAGGCCGGCAAGGTTTGACAAGTCTCCGGCCAGTTCACCGTAAGCGGTTTGTGCCGGATGGCGGTCGAGGGCCACCACTTCGCCTAACACGCTCAGTGCCCGCTGCAGTTCCCAGCCAACTTGGCCGTTTTTGCCCAACAGCAGAATCTTCATGCCTGACCCGTGCGCGTGGTGTAGTTGGAGTCAATCCATTGCTGGTAGCTGCCGCTTTTCACGTGTGCCACCCACTCTGGGTTGTCCAGGTACCACTTCACGGTCTTACGGATACCCGACTCGAAGGTTTCTTCCGGCACCCAGCCCAGTTCTCGCTGGATTTTGCTGGCATCGATTGCATAGCGCAGGTCATGGCCAGGGCGGTCCTTGACGTAGGTCAGCAGGTCGACATGTGGGCGGAAGGCCGATTCTGGGCGCAGTTCATCCAGCAGTGCACAGACGGTGCGAACTACTTCGATGTTCTGTTTCTCGTTGTGGCCACCGATGTTGTAGGTTTCGCCGAGCTCACCCTCGGTCACTACCTTGTACAGCGCACGTGCGTGGTCTTCGACGTACAGCCAATCGCGAATCTGGTCGCCTTTTCCGTAGATCGGCAGTGGTTTGCCTTCCAGGGCATTGAGGATGACCAGCGGGATCAACTTCTCGGGGAAGTGGAACGGGCCGTAGTTGTTAGAACAGTTGGTGACCAGGGTTGGCAAGCCATAGGTACGGGCCCAGGCGCGTACCAAATGGTCAGAGCTGGCCTTGCTGGCGGAGTAGGGCGAGCTTGGTTGGTACGGTGTGGTCTCGGTGAAGAGATCTTCCGGGCCCTCAAGGTCGCCATACACTTCATCGGTGGAGATGTGGTGGAAGCGGAACGCTGCCTTGCGCGTGTCGTCCAGCGCCACCCAGTAGCCACGCGCTGCTTCCAGCAGGTTGTAGGTACCGATGATGTTGGTCTGGATGAATTCGGACGGGCCGCTGATGGAGCGGTCGACGTGCGATTCTGCTGCCAAGTGCATGACGGCATCAGGTTGATGCTCGCGGAATACCCGGTCGAGCTCGGAGCGATCACAGATGTCGACACGCTCGAATGCGTAGCGCTCGCTCTGGTCGACTGACTGCAGCGATTCTAGGTTGCCTGCATAGGTCAGTTTGTCGACGTTGACCACCGAGTCTTCGGTGCTGGAGATGATGTGTCGCACGACTGCCGAGCCAATGAAGCCGGCACCACCTGTTACTAATATCTTCACGAGAGTTTTCTACCTTGAGGTTCTGACAGAGCCTATGAACTCTGCATAAGTCCATGCACGTACGACTTAGCCATCATATAGACGTGAGTCAAAAGTATACCTGATCGCCCGTGGAGTACGGTAATTTGCCTGGGTTGCTGAGCCCCGCCCAGCGGCGCTCTGGGTGGAATTATCAGGAGCGTGCAGGAATATAGCGAAAGCATAGACAGCTCAAATAGGGAATGTTCTGATCTGACTGTAAGAAAGTTCTGATTGCCGCCGAGCGGTTATATGGCAAGTGCCTGGTTTATCTATACCTGAGGTTAGCACTCGGGTAATCTCGCTAGCCTCGTGTTGCCGATGCTGAGCCAGTATCATGTTCCGAAGCAGGTCTATTAACCCGTCGAGCGACTTCCCGAGAGCCTCGATGGCGATTTTTCTGGAGGATTCATGATCGCGATCGTCACCGGCATTACAGGCCAGGATGGGGCGTACTTGGCCGAGCTGCTGCTTGCCAAAGGCTACACCGTCTACGGCACCTACCGCCGCACCAGTTCGGTCAACTTCTGGCGCTTGGCCGAGCTGGGCGTCGAGCAGCACCCCAATCTGCACCTTGTGGAGTACGACCTGACCGACCTGTCCGCGAGTATTCGCTTGCTCCAGACCACCCAGGCAACAGAGGTTTACAACCTCGCGGCGCAGAGTTTTGTCGGCGTATCGTTCGACCAGCCGGTGACCACGGCTGAAATCACCGGCCTCGGTGCTGTGAACCTGCTGGAGGCCATTCGCATCGTTAATCCAAAGGCGCGCTTCTATCAGGCTTCGACTTCTGAAATGTTCGGTAAGGTGCAGCAAACCCCCCAGGTCGAAAGTACGCCGTTCTACCCCCGCAGTCCCTATGGTGTCGCCAAGCTGTATGCCCATTGGATGACCATCAATTACCGCGAGTCGTATGACATTTTTGGCGCGAGCGGCATTTTGTTCAACCACGAGTCACCATTGCGCGGCCGTGAGTTCGTCACCCGCAAAATCACCGACAGCGTAGCCAAGATCAAGTTAGGCAAGCTCGACCGGATGGAGCTGGGCAACCTTGACGCCAAGCGTGACTGGGGTTATGCCAAGGAATACGTCGAAGGGATGTGGCGCATGCTGCAGGCTGACGAGCCGGACACCTTCGTGCTGGCCACCAACCGCACCGAATCGGTACGCGATTTTGTGACCTTGGCTTGCAAGGCAGTGGATATCGATATTCTCTGGCAGGGCAAAGAGGAAAACGAAACGGGGATCGACGCTGCCACAGGCCGTACCCTGGTCGCGGTAAACGCTAAATTCTACCGCCCCACCGAAGTTGACCTGCTCCTTGGCAACCCGGAAAAGGCCAAGACTGTGCTGGGCTGGGAGCCCCGTACCTCTCTGGAAGACCTGTGCCGCATGATGGTGGAGGCCGACCTGCGCCGTAACGCCAATGGCGTGAGTTTCTGACGGCGGTTACCCAAGTGCACCTGCCCGTCAAGCCTGGCTGCGGCAGGTGCGCGTGATCTGGAGTTTCGAGATGGCCAGAATTCTTTTGACCGGGGCCAATGGCTTTGTCGGCAAGGTACTGCAGCGCCGGTTGCTGAATAGCAAGCATGAAGTCTTCGGCACGGTGGCATCAGCCCCTGCGGCAGCCGAATGCGACTACCAAGTGATGGACATTTGTGATCGGGCTCAGGTCGAGGCAGTTATCCAACGCGTCAAGCCCACACATTTGGTGCATCTGGCTGCGGTATCGAATGTTGCCGTCAGCTTCAAGGAGCCTCTGCTGACCTGGCATACCAACGTCATCGGTACTCTGAACCTGATGGAGGAACTGAAGGCGCACGCGCCGGGGTGCTTCACCCTGTTTATTAGCTCGTCCGAGGTGTACGGCGAGAGCTTCAAAAGTGGCCAGCTGCTGGATGAAAACGCGACCTGCGTACCGATGAACCCCTATGCTGCCAGCAAGCTGGCGGCTGAACATGCCGTAATGCAGTACCTGCGCCAAGGTATGCCAGGCGTGGTCGTGCGGCCGTTCAACCATATTGGCCCAGGGCAGAGCGCAGACTTTGTCACGGCCTCGTTCGCCAGGCAGATCGCGTGGATAGAGGTCGGTCTACAGCCGCCCGTGCTCAAGGTTGGCAACCTCGATGCAAGCCGTGATTTCTTGAATGTGCATGATGTGTGCGAAGCCTACGCAATGCTGCTGGACGCAGATACGGACCAGCTACAGCACCGGACGTACAACATTGCTTCTGGCGCAAGCCGGCAAATCCGCAGTGTGTTGCAGGCGCTATTGGCTGAAGCCACGGTACCGATCACCGTCCAGACCGACCCCGACCGCTTGCGCCCTTCCGACATTCCGCTGGCAGCTGGAGCCAATGTCCGGATCAAAGAAGCCGTGGGCTGGGTGCCTACTACGCCCCTGGCGCAGACGGTGCGCGATATTCTCGACTACTGGCGTGGCCAGGCGTTTTTAAAACTACCTATAACTGATTGATTGAGTGGGGCGGTGTGGGAGCGGGCTCACCCGCGAAGCAGGCAACGCTGTGTATGGCACCGGCTTTTCCGGTGTTCGCGGGCATGCCCGCTCCCACAAGTTGACGCCAAATCAATACGTTGTTCTATGAGAGCATGGCTTGGCGGCAATGGGCTGCGCAGCCGCATCACCTGCCTTCTTACTGATATTCGCCCTCAGGACTCGGACAATATTTGGCGTATTTCTGCCAGGCGGGCGCGATAGCGCAAGCCTGTATAGCGATAGCTGAAGAAGCTCTGCATATGCAGGCGCGCTTTCTGCCCCAAGGCACGCCCCATGGCAGGGTCATCCACCAGCTGCACCATATAGGCCACCGCCTGCTCACAGTATGGGTCCGCCCAGTGCTGTGCTTCGTAATGGGGGTACTCACCTTCCTTCACCGCCACCAAGCGGTAATCGACTGGCAAGCTGCAGTGCGCGGCCATGAAGTCCATGTTGCCGGAGTAGGCTGTGGCGATAACCGGTTTGCCCAGCGCCATCGCTTCGGCAATACCGAAACCGTAGCCCTCGGAGCGATGCAGTGACACAAAGCAGTCACTACAGCGCAGCAGGTTTTTCACTTCGGTACTGCTCATGGTCCGTTCGATCAAGGTGACTCGGCCATGCAATGCTTTCACTTCAGCCTGCAAGTCGGTAAAGGCCTGCGGGTTCATGTCTACCCCGTTCACCTTGATCACCAGGTGCGTGTTGGCGTACGGCCGCTTGGCCAGCATTTGCCTGAACGCCTCGAAGACGCCCTGGGGGTTTTTCCGCGCCGAGTAGGAGCGCAGGTCATAAAAGAACAGGAACACATAATCGGCTTCTGGCAGGCCGAAGTAGCGGCGGCCAAAGAAATTGTCGAGGTGGACCTCCGTGGCCAGTGGCATATGCACCACAGGCTTTTTGCACGCCGCCTGGAGACCGTCCATGACAAACTGCGAAGCGGCCCAGATTTCGTCGAAACGGTCGAGTTGTCCGGCCCATTCGTCAGGGTAGCGCGGCAGCTCCCACAACGGATAAATGATGTTGTAACCCGTCCAGGGGCGTTTCTGGTTTAAATGCGCCAGGGCATGTTCCACTTCGTTGCCGTTGATGTGGAAAATGTTGATAGCGGCGGGCTGCTCGGTCAGTGCCTGGCCAAATTCAGCGCTGTCCGCCTCAGTGGCAGGGACGATTTTATAGATATCGTGGATAGCAGGCGGTGTATACACCGCTCTCAATGAACGGAACGTGGCACGTACATGTTCGCCCATACCGATGGGCGCAAACGGGTGGCCGGCCAGGCATACGTCATTGCTGTTTTTAATGATGTGGGTCATCAGGGTCCAGCCAGTCAGTTTTTCTTCAACAGACGCGAGGCGTCTAGCGCGTTGCTTACGGCTTCGAGGTAGGTGTGGCCAAAGCGCCGGTCAGGCTCAAGGTATGCACCTTCGGCCCATTCGTTCCATGCATTGATGAACACCAGGCGTTCGTCGCCGAAGTGTTGCTGGCGGGTATCGGTAATCGACTCCTCAAGCCAGGCCTGGAAGGCGCCCGGCGTGGAGTGCTCGAAACACCCGCCCGCATGCTGGCGCCGGGCGGTGTTGTCCCACCCGGGCATCACGCCTTTGAAGCGTGTATAGGCAGGGCCGGGGCGCGAGGCGAAGCTTACCGCGATGTCCCGGTAGTCTGCTGAGTGGCCTGTGAAGTCAGGGTTGAGCATCTCGCCGCTGGGTGGCTTGGGCTGCACCAAGCCTCCTGGGGGGAACTCGACCGCTGCATCACATCCGAACTGAGACGGGTGGAAGTTTGCGGTGGCCAGCCCGAACGACTCGACCATAGCGATGTAGATTTCGCCCACACCTTGATCGCGGCAAGCGTCCCGCCAGCGTGCTGCCGTTTCGGCGAAGTCGGGGAACAGCGTCGGCCGATAGATCAGCAGTAACGGGCGGTCGCCGACTTTGATGTAGCGGCCATCCTTGAAGAACCGGATCAGGTCGTTGATCACGGCAAGATCGTCTTCGTCGCTGTGTGCCTGGGCAATCAAGACCTCCTGCTCGAGGCCGTCCCAGCGGCGTGTCCAGTTCTCGTTTGCCCAGCACAGGCAGAACGGGATGTCTGGCTTGTCGCTTTGCAGCAGTTGCTCGACCGGGCGCTCCAGCAAGCGCTTGCCGTCGAACCAGTAGTAGTAGAAGCAAAAGCCATGAATACCATAGCGCTGGGCCAGGTCTGCCTGGGCTTGCATGACTTCGAGCAGGCGCAGGTCGTAGTAACCGAGGTCGGCGGGGATGCGTGGCTGGTAATGGCCGACGAAATTGGGTTGTGCCTTGCTGACGTTTGCCCATTCGGTGAAGCCCTTGCCCCACCACACGTCATTTTCCGGGACCGGGTGGAATTGCGGCAAGTAGAAGCAGATAAGCCGCGGGTCGAAATGTTGCTCGATGGTCGAGCCCCATTTGCGGTTCAACACACTGACATTGTTGGCGATGCTGGCCATCTTGAAGTCGTCACCGGCAGCTGCGGTGGTTTTCGACAGATGATGAATGATGGTGGCATGCGGGTTGTAATAGACCTCGTAGCCTTCGGCACGAATGCTCAGGCACAGGTTGCTGTCTTCGCAATAGCAGGGCAGAAACGCTTCCGAGAAACCGCCGATGCGCTTGAGCAATCCGGTAGGGGCGAGCAGGCATGCGCCGGATACGTAATCCACCCGGCGTGTATAGTTGTAGCGCGGTTCGCCAGGGTTTTCGGCAAAACCTACCATGGTCGACAAACCATCTGGTGCCAGCGCTGCACCGGCTTCTTGCAGGTGGCCGCTGGGGTAGACGAACTTAGGCCCTACGGCGCCTACCTTGTCGAAGTCGGCGAAGGTGGCCAGCAATGCTTCGAGCCAGCCCGCCGTCACCTGCACGTCGTTGTTGAGGTACACGGTGAACGCACCGGTGACCTGGCTCATGGCCTGGTTGCAGTTGCGCAAAAAACCCAGGTTGTGCGAATTGCGCAGGTAGCGAATGTTGGCCACCCGGCCTAGCAGTGCCTGGGTTTGGTCGGTAGAGGCGTCGTCGGCGACGATGATCTCCACATCCAGGTCTGCAGGCAGGTGCTGCTGGATGGACGCCAGGCATTCGAGCGTGAGTTTGGCGTTGTTGAATACCGGAATCAGGATGGACACCAGTGGCAGCGCCCCAGGGGGCTGGAACTGCAACTGCGCGGCATGATCAGCCAACTCGTCTGGGTCGAAGTCCAGCACGGGTATGAGCGCAACCGGGTTTGCCGCGCGGTGCTCGGCCTTTGCCTGAGCGATGCGTGCGCGAACCTGAGGGTAGTCTTGCCATTCCCAACCGCCATCAGCGGCAGGCAATGCTTTTGCTGCAAGCGGCAGCAAGGGGGCAGGCACTGCATTCGTAAATTGCGCTGATGAGCCAGCGGCATTTTGCTCGGCGGGCGCGGCAAGAGTGGTGAGCAGGTCTTCATGTGCGGGGTATACTGCGGCGGCCGACTCGGCTGCCTGCGATGGCTGTTCCGTCATAGCGGGTGCGGGTTCCTGTGGAGACGCTTCTCCTACAGCATACCGCGTAATGCGGGCGAGCACGCTTACGAAGCGAGGTGCATCATCGGAAACGCTGACCGACGGGGCGTGCTGCACGGCCCATTGGGGGGCGCATTGTTCGCCATAGGTTTAGCAGCGCCCATGAAACCGAGCGCCGCGCGGGCGGCGCTCGATGTACGCCTCTCCCTAAACTCAAACCAGGCACCTGGCGCCCCCCCCCGACTACGCTCACAAACTGATACCCATTAGCCACCTGTGATCTGCTAAAGTCGCGCTAATTCCAATAAGGCTCAGCCAAGATTTTACCTAAAAGGTGCGTATGCGATTCAGGGACGACGTGAATGGACTGCGTGCGTTAGCAGTCGTTGCTGTGGTGCTGTTCCATTTCAACCCCACCATGCTTCCCGCAGGGTTTGCCGGCGTTGATGTGTTTTTCGTCATCTCGGGCTACTTGATGACCGGTGCCATTTTCCCCAAAGTGCAGGCCGGCACCTTCACGCTGATGGGTTTTTACACCAGCCGAGCCAAACGGTTGATTCCCGCCTTGGTCGCCCTTTGCGCTGCCATGTTGGCATGGGGTTACTTCAACCTGCTTCCCATCGAGTACAAGCAACTTGGGCAGCATGTGGCTGGCGCACTTTCGTTTACCTCCAACTTGATGTTCTACAGCGAGTCGGGCTATTTCGATTCAGCTTCGCATTTGAAATGGCTGCTGCACACCTGGTCACTGTCGGTCGAATGGCAGTTTTACCTCGTCTACCCTCTGATCATTATGGCCGTGCTCAGGGCGCTGGGGGCCGGCGCTGGCCGATTAGTGATAGTTGGCCTGACGATACTGTCGTTCGCCTTCGCCACTTGGGCTTCTTACTACTTGGAAAGCTTCGCCTACTACATGCTGCCATCACGGGCGTGGGAGATGTTGATTGGTGGCGTGGTCTACTTGCACCCAGTCAATCTTCGCGACAGCAAAAAAGCTCCTGTCGCGCTTGCCGGGCTGCTATTGATCGTGGGTTCGCTGTTCGCCCTCGACAGCACCACCGCGTGGCCCGGGCATTGGGCGTTGTTGCCCGTCATCGGCACCTGCCTGGTGATCGCCGCCGGTTACACTGGCTCGCGCCTGGCCAAGCACTGGCTGGTGGCTTGGATGGGTAAAACCTCCTATTCCACTTACCTGTGGCATTGGCCCATTTGCGTTTACCTGTTTAAAAGCGGCCTGGCCGAGCAGCCTCAGGCGATTATTGGCGGTGTGTTGCTATCGTTCGTGCTGGGTTTGGTGTCTTACCTGACCGTCGAAAATATCGCCGGTCAACGCGCCGCATCGCCCGGCACGTTCCTCGCCAGGCTTAGCCAAGTGCGCAGCCCAACCGCCATCGCTGCATTTTGCCTGGTGCTGGCTGCCGGGTTCACGGTTGTAAAAAGCAACGGCGCTGCCTACCGGGTGGAGGGGGAAATTCAGGCCCTATCGGCCATTACGAACGTCTACGAATACTATGACTTCAAACAGAACATCCGTTACGGCGTTTGCCACTCGGTGTCCAAAGAACTCAGTTATGCCCACTGCATCGAACCCCGCCGCAAAATGTTGTTTATCTGGGGCGACTCCTATGCGGCGGCGCTGTACCAAGGTCTACTGAGTGCCCGCGATAACGGGCACACCGAATACGGTATTTCACAAATGACCGACGGTAATGGCCCACCATTCTTTGCCATCCCTGGCAAGACCGATGAAGGCAAGCCAGTTGCACAAGCCAACAACGACCGGCTTGAAGCCGTGGCGCACTATAAGCCCGACGTGGTGGTGCTGACTTGGCTGGTGTTCGGCAGTAATGCCCCTCATGAACAGCACCAAGCGTTGGCCATGCTGCAAGAAACAGTGAGCAAGATAAAAGCCGTGTCGCCCGTGAGCAAAGTCGTTGTGATTGGCCCAGTCCCGCACTGGAATGGCAATTTAAGTTCGGTGGTGCTGGGCTATTGGGCAGAACACAATAAAGTTCCGCCGCAATACATGGCGTACGGGTTGAACCCGCAAGTAGCGGACTGGGACGGCTTCTTCAAGCAGCGCGTACCGTCTATTGGTGCGTCCTATATCTCGGCCCTGGATATACTCTGCAAAGGGGAGGGGTGTTTAAGCCGCCTTGGCAGCGACTTGATCGACCTGCCAGTGGTGGACTTTGGTCACCTCAGCAAGCATGGTTCTATCTACTTTGTGGATAAGATCAAGGCTGAAATCTTTCAGTAACCTTGTAAGCGGCGCAGGCCGAACAGAGCGGCAGGCACTGCTTAAGACTCAAGCCGTGCCTGCCGTGCCGTTCACCTCATTTCAATCGCCTGACCGCATCAGTGAAGTTCCCAGCGCCGACTCATAAGCGCTTTTCAATTGCTGACTTAGCAGCTTGAGGCTGTACTGTTTGGCACGTTTGCGGCTCGCAGCACCCAGCGTGCGGATCTTTTTCGGATTTAGGCAGAACTGGCGCAATCTTTTGGCCATGGCTTTGGTGTCGCCATGCTCAAAGGTGTACCCCGTAACGCCTTCATCAATCAGCTCTGGCAAAGCCCCCCAGCGATAGGCGAGCACCGGCCGGCTGGCAGCCATACCTTCCAGGACAGTGCGGCCAAAGGTTTCCTGGCAGTGAGACAGATTCAGCACAATGTTGGCTTGGGCAATGGCAGCCTGCGGGCTTTCGGCGTAAGGCATGATGCTCAAATTGCGTGGCAGTTTGCCGCGGGCTTCCAAGGTGCGCAAAGCAGCAACACCCGGCGTGTGCGGGCCAATCAACAACAATTGCAAGTTGGGCGTGTCGGCAGCGGTGTCACACGCTAGTTGCAACAAATCGGCGATGCCTTTCTTGGGTAAATTGCTGCTGATAAGTGCCGCTGTGATGCGTTTGTTGTCCGGCGTGTTAGGCAGGTCGAACGCCTTGAGGTCGATGATGTTCCCGACCACATGGGTAGCGCCCGGTTTGGCGATGTGCTGCGCCGTGAAGGCGGAGTTGGCCAGTACCTGGTCGGCTCGGCTCAATGCCTCGGCAACGATATGGTCAGCTGGCAAGCCGATGGCCGCACACAGGTCAGCATCATGCGCGGGGGACTCATGCACATGGAGCACGGCCGGTACTTGGGCAAGGCGTGCTGCGATCAGCGGCTCGCGCAGCATCAGGGTATTGCTGTGCACCAGGTCCACCGAGTGGGTGCGAATCAAGGCACAGAAACGCTCAACGGCTACCCGGCACGGCGCAATGTCAGTGCGCCACAGCTGGGTTGGGATGCATGCCACATGCGTAGCGCGCGCTCGCAACGCGTCGATGTAAGCCGGGTTGGCCACGCTCGGCACACTGACCAGCACGTTCAAGTCTAGCGCAGCGCACGCATCCAGCATATCCAGCAAGCTGCGCTCCGCCCCAAACAGCTGCACGTTAGCCGCATGGGCGCAAAGCAGTACGGTGGGCCTTCCTGGGCGGTGCTGCAGGTTGCCAGCGAATGTTGGGTTGCCAACATCGTAACCGGTATGACGACCCGACTGATGATAATGCAGCAGTGCAGGCATGCCACTGTCGCGGGCTTCGACACATTGCTCCAGGTACCACGCCGTATTGAAGTCTGGGCCAGGTTCGCGGCCCTCAGCATGACCGTGGGCAAGGTAATGCTGCCAGGCGTCGAGGCTGGCGCCTTGCAAGTCTGGGTTGCGCTCCAAGTACCAGGCCTCGTCGAACAAGGCCGGTATCACAGGTTCGGCGGGCTCCAGTGCGGCGGCCTCTACTGCGGGCTGCTCAGGGATGGCAACCTGCGGTACTGGCGGCGTAACAAGTGCCGGAGCCACCTCGGCAGCGAGCGGGCCGGCCAACTGAGGTGAAACTGGTGTTGCGCCGATTTCCAGCGACTTGGCCTCGCGGACCGAATCGATAACCTGGCAGCTTTGCAGCCCTTTGACTGTTGGTACTTGATCCAATGGATTAGCAAGCAGGTGCCGACCCACGACCAGTACTCGGCGGGCCACCAGTGCCTGCTCGCCCAGCACCATTTCGACTTCACCCGAGACGGCCTGGCGCAGCAGGGCCGGGTCAATCGGGCTTGGCCGCTGATAATCTGGCCAATGCAGCAGGCCGATACGCTCGCCCTGATCCTGCAAGCGCGCCAGCACCAGACGCAGAGGCTTGGCGGTGCGCGCTGCTTCGCTGAGGTCGCTGACCACCAGCCAATCGTAGCTGGCCTCGGTCTGGGCGTTACGCAGCATCGGCGTTGGCGCGGGGAACGCGCGCGTGCCGCTACCTGGAGTCAAGCGCAGCCCGCCTGCATCGTTCGCCATGCCGTGCCAGGCCTCGGCAAGAGCGCTGTATAACTGGCGCAGGCCATAGAACGTTGAGCGCAAGTGCGTGCCGGAAGCCATGGTCAGCGACTGTGGCAGGTGACGGGCAATGACCAGCGGCACCCCTGGGAGCACATACAGCAGAGCATCGGCGCCATGGCAGCGCTGCAAGCGCTGGCGCAGTTCGTGGTCGGCAGCGACGCGCACTTCATCCCAGCCGCCAAGGGCGCGTACTGCGTCGCAGCGCATCATGATGGTGGAAACGCTTGGTTCGATCAGGCTGTTCTCAATACGCCAGCACTGGAAGTGCAGTTCGGTATCGGCCCTGACCCACTCAGCGAGCGTGCCGACCAGTTTGGGGGTTTCCAGCAGTGGCGCGGCCATCAGCTCCAACCGCCGCGGATGCGACCAGTCGTCACTGTCGTGGTTTACCAGGAATGTGCCGGTTGCGTGGCTCAATGCGGTATTGCGGGCAGCGTAAGCGCCGCGGTTTACAGGTTGCTGCAGCAGGATGATACGTGCATCTTCACGGGCAAGCGCAGACACGCGCTCGACTGTGGCGTCTGTGCTGCAATCATCGACCACCAGAATTTCCAGGTTGCTCCAGCTTTGAGCCAGCAGGCTGCGCAAGGCTGTTTCGATGAACGCCTGAGCGTTGTACGCCGGCATGATCACACTGATTTTGGGTTGCGCTTCGGGCGTAATGTGCGCCGTGCAACTGGCGTGCAGGTTATCCAGGCTCAGCGCGGCGCCGGGGTTGCGCAGGGCAACAGGTGCCAGGTCAGCCGCTGCCAATGCACGGTTGAGCCAGAACAAGCGCCGGGAAGCGGCCGATTCATGCTGTGGGTCACCGGTGCCCAGCGCCATGTTTGCCGCCGCGAGGCACAAATCGGGCTGTTGGCCCCGGGCGGCGATGGCTTCCCCAATGCACGCCTGGGCAAGCGCGTGTTGGCCATTGCGCAGCAGCACTTCGGCCCGTAGTAACGTTGGGCCAAGCCCCCCGATAAAAGGCGGCAGAGGCTCAGCAAGGGCATCGACATGCAGCAGTGCGCTCGACCACTGCGCGGCACTGGCATGCCAGCGGGCCAAGGCCCACGAAGCGTACGCGTACTCTTCGCGGTCTTCTGTCCGCGCGTGCAGGGCAGTGAGCTCGGGCAATGCCAGCGCGGTGAAGCCGCCCCACAGCGCGGTGTCCAGGCGGTAGGCCTCGAGGTAGCGGGGCAGGCGCCCCTCAGCGGCACCATGCAGGTCGTAATGTTGTTGCGGGTCTGCTGCGCAGGCCGCTACATCGGGATAGGTTGTCAGGTACCACTGGGCATCGACCACACTGTTAAACGGTGCTACCGCCTTGACCTCAGACATGGGCAGCCACTCGGCTGATTACTTTACGAGCACGGTGCAGCGTGTGGTTGGACTGGTCCATGGCCGCGAGGATCTCGCGGTTGGCCAGGTAGTAGTTTTCCAGCTCTTCCTGGACCAAGTGCAGTTGCGACAGCAACAGCTCGTTTTCTTCGCTCAGCGCCTGGGCATTGGCCACGGCACCGGCTGCCTCCAGGCCGGACTGCTGCTGCGCAGCCAAGGTTTGGTCCAGCTCTTTTTTCAGTTTGGCGTACTTGTCATTTGTGGCCTGGCTTTCGAGGTGGCGCTTTTCCAGCTCCTCTTGCACTTGGTGCAGTTGGGCCAGCAGCAGTTCGCTTTCTTCCTTGTAGCGTTGTGCAGCGCTGGTGTCGGCATGCACTTGTTGAGCTTTTTGTTGCGTAGCGCGCGCCTGTGCTACTTCCAGCTGGAGGGCTGCGACCTGTTGTTCGAGTAACAGGCTGGCCTGATGGCGCTTTTCCAGCTCTTCCTGCACGTTATGCAGTTGAGCCAGCAACAGCTCGTTTTCCTCAGCCAATGGCTTGGAACCCGCGCTGGCAGCGCTTATGGCCTGGGTAGCCTGCTGTTTGTCCGCCAGCGCCTGGGCCAACTGTTGCTGCAGGCTGCTGTGCTGCTCCCTCATTAGCTGACTTTCTGCTTCACGATCGGCGAGCGCCTGCTGAGCGCGGTCTAGCTGCGACAGCACCTGTTCGCGCTCATCGTGGCGGCTTTGCTGAGCATTGCGCGCTTGCTCGGTTTCACGACGCAGGCTGGCGATGGCCCTTTCACGCTCATGCAACTGCAGTTGAGCGTTGGGCAGTTGGCGGCCGGCATGGATCAGATCCAGCAGTTCGATCAACCCTGCAGTAGTTGGCAGTGGGCGATTGGAGCGGAATTCCGGCTCACCGCTTGGCAGCCATGCTGCAGCTTCCAACGCTTCGTACAGGGTCCAGCTTTCGGGTGCCATCTGCTCGAAGACACCACCCAGTGTGGCCGCCAACGGGTCGGCAAACAGCTGTAGTGGCTGGTCGTTGTAAGCTAGGCCCAGCCGCTCGAACAGCGCCTGCGGGGTCACCCTGTCGATGTTCACCAGAATCAAGCGTTGACGCAGCGTGCGCCGCAGTTGCAGCACAGCACGTTGCTCGGCCTGCCACTGGTGCAGGGCTGCCGATACATCGACGGTGGCACCATCGGCCAACCAGGACCAAGGCGCACGATACAGCCACACGCGCTGGTGTGCCCCCGAAGAGCTGGTGAGGTCGACGCCTGCCATGAACTGCGCAGCGGATTTCCACTGAATCGAAAATGTATCGTCAAATGAGGCGCCTACATACGCGCGGCTGGCCTGTTCACTCAGGCCGGAGAGTAGGGTTTGCATCGATGTCTCCATAAAAACGGTAGCCATGTCATGGCCGCGCTCAGTCCTTGCTGTACAGGTCGCGGGTATAAATTTTGTCGAGTATATCGTTGATTTCATCGGTAAGCCGATTGGCCACGACGACATCGCAGCTGCGCTTGAACTCTTCAAGGTCTGTCAGGACCGGAGAGTTGAAAAAGGTTGCAACTTTGAGCACCGGCTCATAGACCACCACTTCCACTCCCTTGGCCTTCAGGCGCTTCATGATGCCCTGAATGGAGGAGGTACGGAAATTGTCCGAGCCGGCTTTCATGATCAACCGATAAATACCCACTCGTCGCGGCTTGCGCTTGAGAATGGCCTCGGCGATGAAGTCTTTGCGGGTACGGTTGGAGTCGACGATTGCCCGAATCAAGGTTTGCGGCACATCACTGTAGTTGGCCAGCAATTGCTTGGTGTCCTTGGGCAGGCAGTAGCCGCCATAGCCGAAGGAGGGGTTGTTGTAATGGTTGCCAATCCGCGGGTCGAGCCCGACCCCTTCGATGATCTGGCGGGTATCCAGGCCATGGCTTTCGGCGTAGCTGTCCAGCTCGTTGAAGTACGCTACGCGCATGGCCAGATACGTGTTGGCGAACAGCTTGATCGCCTCGGCTTCGGTAGCGCCGGTATGCAGTACCGGTACGTCTTTTTTGATCGCGCTGTGCTGCACCAGTTCGGCGAATAGCCTGGCGCCTGCGGTATCACCGCCGACCACGATGCGGGAAGGGTACAGGTTGTCGTAGAGCGCCTGGCCTTCACGCAGAAATTCAGGTGCAAAAATGATGTCGTCAAAACCGAACAACCGCCGCATGCGCTCGGTGAAGCCAACTGGCACTGTGGACTTGATCACCAACGTGGCAGCCAGATTGACCGCGCGCACGTCACGGATGACCGACTCGACGGAACGCGTATCGAAGCGGCCGCTTTCAACGTCATAGTCGGTGGGGGTGGCGATGACGACGAAGGCCGCATCGGCGTAAGCCTCTGCGCCATCGAGCGTTGCCTGCAGGTTCAGCTGCTTGTTGAGCAGATAGTCTTCAAGCAACGGGTCGACAATGGGCGAGCGGCGCTGGTTGATGGCGTCTACCTTGGCCGGGTCGCGGTCCAGCGTTAACACTTGCGTGTGTTGAGCGAGCAGGGCGGCATTGGCCAGGCCTACGTAGCCCATTCCGACGACTGTGATTTTCATGGTCTGCATACCCAGGCACCGGGCCGTGGCAGGCACTGGGGAGGGGTGATGTTCATAATGTGCTTTCCCTTGCGCGCCTAGGCGTACTCAACAGCAGATAATGTAAGCGGGCCGGCTTTGCAGCCGGCCCTGCGCAGAGCCAAAGCGATGCCTTGGTGCCTGGGCTATTTCAGGCAAGCATGCAGTATGGGTATCAACCGTTGCAGGCGTTCGCCTGTGTCAGGCTTGGTCGCCCGCATCGAGGCCCCGGCAACAGCCTTGCTGATCGCTGCATAACCCCAGGGTTTGTGGGCACGAATAAGTGCCGACTGCTGGTCGTCCGCCTGCCGGAATTCATTGTACAGGCTGGTATTGGGCGAGGGCAGTTCCTGCAGCCAGTCTTCGGGGCGGGCGAGCGCCACCATCGGGATATCGCGTTGCTTGCAGAAAACCGACAGGTGTAGGTCTGCCATGCCCGGCGTTCCGAAATGGGTAAGGTCCAGCCCGTGCAACAGACCCGAGTGAAACGCTACGGTGCCAGTGCCCAGGTTGTTCACCAACGCATCCCGTTCCAGTTCCTTTTTGAACATGTGCACCTTACGGAAGGATGTGAAGTAACCTTCTGCCTGCTCAGGTAGTAGTACCCCATGTACCCCGATGACCGCCTGGCGCTCGTAATCCTCGATGCGTCGCACCATGCTGGCGACGTAATCAGGTGGATAGACGATGTCGTCATCTGCTGTGAAGTAGTAGCAGTCTTCTGCAAGTGTGGAAAACGCCAGGAACTTGCCGTTGTCGCGCAGACCAGGGTGGTCTTTGGACAGGTAGACCTTTACTTGGGGGTGGCAATTGCGGACGAAGTCTGGGACCGAATCATAGCGGTCCAGATAGACGTGCATCGCGTCAACCTGAGGCGAGAGGCTAGCGAGTACCTGGCGCAGCAATTCGGCGCGACTTGGAATCGAGCAGATACTGACAACTACTGGTTGAGCACGAGGGGCGAATCCGCTAACCAATGACGGCGCGGCTATCATGTTGGGATGAGCCGGAAAACGGGAATTCTGGTGGAAGTCCTCAATACCAGAATTATCATGTTGGATGGCATATGCTGATTTCCGAGTATCCTCGTATGAGAAATCATTACCCGAATTCTGATGGTTGCCAGATGTCAGTACTTCAGTATGAGGCAGCTGTTGCAGCACCGTTTGGAAGTAGAGTGGCAAATCTAGCTTTGAAATATTAAAACCTTTCTCATTCGCCCAGGTGTCCAGTCTGAAGTTGAACTCGTTTTCATCACCATAGTTGCAGCTAAGGAGATTTGATTCTTCAAAGGCTTGGCGATGGAAGCCAATGGTTTTAATTCCAAGTTGTGTAATGGCACCATAAGATAGAAGAACCTTGGTAGAGGGGGCTTCTACCAGCGAATAGGTCCCGCGAACTGCTACAACGTTCGGCTGCACAAGCTCAGACATCATTATGGCAATGCGCTCAGGGTGAGAAAGATCGCGAGCGCCCTGAAAGAACAGGTATTCACCTTTTGCTAAGGAAAAAGCATATTTTGTTGAGGGGATGCTGCCCCGCCTACTATTGTTGCGATGACATCTAAGGTTGGCGACGGAGTTCATCAGACGCTTTAAAATATCCCACGTATTGTCGGGGCTCGCGTCATCAATCACTATTAACTCGAGATTGGGCCATTTTTGGCGAAGTACTGAAGTAACTGACTCTTCAATGAAGTCTGCACAGTTGTGTGCGATCATTAATATGGATACGAGCGGGTGCGATGACTGGCTCGCCCCCTGATTTTCATTTTTGAATCGGTCAATGATATGGTGTAGGTCGATTAATGACAGGTCGTCGCCACTAGTCCTCCCAGACTCTGAGGTTGCGCTTGGTGCGGTTCTTATGGTTTCTATTGTATCAGGGCTTGGTGAGCTTTTTTTTGCCAAACTGAGCTGCTTCCTTGCTCTGGCCAAGCCGAAATCATAGGTGTGTGCGAGCTCAGGTTGTTCTGCTATGGCGCGTTCATACAGGTCGACCGCAAGCTGGTAATGAGCAGAGTCAAATGCAGCTTGGGCACGACTCGCAATCGACATTGCAGAAGCCCCTGTTCGGTTGTTACGAATAGTATTTGTAAATTCGGTGGATTTCGACGCACGTGTACATCTATCAATCAGGGCTGCGGGTTGCTCAAAAGTTTTGCCGAACACGAACGAATGGATTCTCGCTACCCCTGGGCCTGACAGCCGCAGCGATACTTTTAAGAATTTGCAATTGTTTGGCAAAATAAGAGAATATGATGATCCTGCGCCGTTAATTGTATGGTTGATAAATTTTTTATTGGCATCTAAGTATTCAATTATCGTGCTGAGCTCAGAAAGATTGTGGTCGGCAATTAATCTGAATTTGTTGTTGCTCTTCAGGTTTAATGCGTCGAGGTTGAAGACTGACGCGCATTGTAGGATGCTCTGCGCATTTCGGGGCGTTTCAGCTTTGATAATTAACTGACCGTTTTCTAAGGATAGCGAGATATGCTCGGGTAGACGAGCCGAAAACCAGTCTGAAAGCGTAGTAGCTAAAATCTGAGTTGCTGACGCATCTATAGTAGGCATGCGATAATCGTCAGCGGTCAGGCGCTCCGCAATGGGGAGTATATCATTGGCAAGTGACAGGCCTAGATTTTCTAATGGTAAGTCGCCCACGAAGCTCAGTACCTGCGACTCAGGCAAAGAGAAGCTTTGTCGACAATATTGAAATTGGTCAGTTCCTAGCATCTGTTCCAAGTTTATTCGCATGTCTTGTATGTTGTCTAGACAAGACTCAAGTAATTCGTTGGATAGTTTGCTGCTTCGAATTAATGCGGCTCGAACGGCCAAGGAATCAGTCTCACGATACTGGCGGTGCGCCTTGTTCAAGACTACCTGTGTGTCACGGACTGTATAGTGCGTGACTTTTCCCAAGGCATCCGCCTGCGAGAAGCTATTTGCAAGAACAAGATCGGTTAAATAGTACTCGCCATAGGTATCTTCCGCAGAAAAAAAAGATAACCAATTAAGTTCGCCAAGTGCGATATTTACGCTGCTCAAAAAACTGGGTTTGTGAGAGAAGAAATTGATGCGTTTGTCCGACGAAGTTGATGGCTCAGCAGAGTAGTTACGTAGCAACAACAGTCGGCACGGGTTGGCTTGCCTTTGAAAGTTCTTGATTACTCTAAGCTCTGATTCTGGGCTGTCCGCAACAGCCAAAACAAGAACTTCGGGAGGATTAATAGACCAGCGCTTCCGTTGGATTCGAGCTTTTATATAATCGAGCCGATGTTCATAAGTGTGCTCGGAGAGTACTTTTCTCAACGCCATCAGGCAGCGTTTTTGGTAGATTACGTCATCATTCCAAGCTGGTCGAATCTCATCTTCTAATGATCTGGGATCATCTGAGGCGATTACCAAATCGCCAAAAAATATTCGCATCCCTTTAGATTCGTTGCTGACAACAAGCGTGTTACAGCACATCAATTCAAATACACGGCGGGCAAACATGCTTTGAGAATGTTTGACTGTGTTGATGTTTAACGCAAATCGATATCCTTTGTAGGCGTGATCGATTTTATTGAACGGCAGATAGCCTTTTATGAAATTATTATATTCAGCAGGAAATTGAGTTTCGGCTTTATGACTATGATAGTTTCTATCGAAAATATCTAAGGGGCCGAGTCGGGACACTGCCCTGACAAGATTGGCGAAATCGTGCTGTCGTTCAGGGTAGCGCTGATACCATGAGCCGGCAAAAGAAAATGCATTTGATCGTGTAAGGGTTGGAAGTGGTGTTTGGACCCTTGGTTGGGCAGCAAATGGAAGGAGAAAAACACGATCATGCCCCAAAGCTTTCATGTAGCGCGGTATACAGTCAATATCGGTCGTTGCCACATGATCGAAATGAGTGGCCAGAGAAAGGAATGTGCCGAAATGAACAGGATCTTCTTTGTTCCAGAAAATTGTAGGTATTCCGCGGGATCTGCAAAACTCAAGGCATTCCAGGATTTCAGGGCTTGGTGGTGCAAGTTTGCCATGCCAAGCACTATTCAATCCCTGCCAAGCGGACTCAACAAATAAGAGATCTGGCTGGAAGCTGACAATTTCAGATTTGAAAGTGTCCGGCAAGACATGCTTGGTTCTGGCAGAGGTCGAGGTGTAGCCAGCACTGCTGAAGGCATCGGCAATAAGGAGGATTTTGAAATTCATTGTGTTGCCTTCGGGCATTTAGCTGGCTCTTAATGCTATGGATTTAATAGTTGATTGTGCTGCTATTTGCCAAGCAAGATACTTGTTGCGAGAATTTTACCTATGGCGATATTGTGGCTTTCTTTTCGTGGTGAATCATCAATTTCGCCAATGTGATCATTCCAATACCTCAGTTCGGCTTCCAATTCCGAATGCCCATGTGTAGAGCTGAGGTGCACGAGTCTTTTTAAATTGGAGCTGTCGAGATTACCTGTGTAACCGTCGTCGGCTGTCATTTTGTGGAAGAAGCTACAAATAGCATGGCCCGACTCTTGTGGCATACCGATGACTGTGAATTCGATTAGTTCCTCATCAGAAATCGGGCCACCCAGTTCTGTCAGTCGCGAGTTTATGTAGTCCTCAGAGACATTTTTCTCTGGCTTGTCGAATTCTACAGCAGCGAGTTCTGGAGACAAAAGAATTAGTAAGTCATGGACAATATTCTTCCGTTGAGCAAGCGAGACCTCTGTATCTGGAAGCATAAAGTGCTCTGCGAGCGATTTTTGCATCAGCGGCCTGATAGCATAAAGAGAGAAAATGGTAGACCGGGCGCCATGCAAAGCGTTCCGATAGCCCAGATAGTGAATCTCGCCGCTTGAGGATTGCACATGAAGCTTCTCTTGGCCTCGACCGATTTCCAAGCTGAAGAGATCTTTGTTAATGGGGCAGTTGTCAGCTATCGCGTCAATGGATTTTAAACCATAGTTGCCTTTGTAAAGCTCGGCACCATGGCCCGTTAAAGGGATAGGAAAGTTTTTAGCAGGTACCCTTTTAGGGCAGTAGATAGAGTCGTAAATGCCGCAAGATAAAAGTACATAGGTACTTAATTGGTCTACTGGGGTTGTTTTGACTGAGATGAAGTTTTCCCTAGAATTGTAAGCGAAGGAAAATTTTTGGGATAGTATTTTAACGACTTCGAGGTCTCGCTTCAAAGTCTCGCTTGTTCCGATATGAAGATTTTTGGAAGAAATTTTCTGGATGGCACTTGCGAGCATTACTCGAGAGTCTAGCCCGCCAGAAAGAGAAAGGGATAAAGGATATAAATTTATAAGTGAGCTAACGATCGAGCGCAGATTAATGGCGGATGAGCGTGTGATGTGGTTGAAATCGAGTGGTTCATTTCTTGTAGTTTGAGTATGGGCTACTATTTTCGCATGGGGGTTGCTATCTATGATATTGATTTCAATATGGTTAAGAGGTGGAAGATACTTGATAGCAGAAAATGGGGTTTTGTCTGAAATTAGCTGGTTGGTAATTGAGTTAATCCATGCCCGAGACTTGATACTCTGCATGTCAGGGTGAGCTGATAATCCGAGAGATTTTCTCAGCTTTAGTAACACGTACAATGAGTCAGAGCAGGCAAAGCAATTTTTGCTGGCAAAAAATAATATTGGAAGCTGAGAGAAGTAGTCGTTGCAGATGGATATTTTTTCGTTATCTCTGTGAACGGAAAAATAGCAACCTTCTAAACCGGCCTGCAAATCCGTGTCAGAGTCAGGGGCTGAGTAGTGAATTTTTTTGTCTTTATAGTTGATACAATAGCCCTGGAATATGCGGCTATCACCGTAAGTGTGGTTTGAGGCTTGGTGGGATATGTAATACTCAACAACGCCGTTGTGGTTTTTTTTTGATATATCAGACGTTTCTGGGTACCCTTGCGAAAAAAAATTTTCCTCTATGTCTTGTTCGATGCCATTATTTGCAGCTATATATAGGTAATTTGCCATATTTGTCTTAACCCATCGAGGTCGCGAAATTTCTAGATTATTTTGCTTGAGTGGCCCCTAACTGCCAGGCCATTCACATAGGGGGAGCGTACCTAGGCTATTCGTTCAGCTCCTTACGAATAGCCTAGATGCGAAAGCCCTAATTGGCCAAAGCTATTTTTTTTCCTTCCGTTTCAGGCGTGGGGAGGAAATCTTCCAGATTCTTTCCATAGAGTTTGGAAATATAACGCAGGCAGTCGATCGACTCTTTATAGTCACTGGGGTTGACGCGTTCTAGTTTTTTTATGTACCAGTTGTTCATGAAGTTATCGAAGTGGGCGTTAAGGTATATTTCGAGAAAACCATTTTCTCTAAGGAATTTGACTTGGCTCTCTTCCAAGATTACCTTCTTCTTGAAATAACTTACATCAACCTGGTTCGTAATGGAGTCAGTTCGGTCTGCATAGTAAATTATGTGCGCCTGGTTGTTGAATGCGCCACATTTCGACTTTGCAATGATTTCCCAGCCAAAAAGAGTATCTTGTCCCGCAGACTTTTCGACAAAGCGAATGTTGTTCTGGTCCAGGAATTCTTTGGAAATTACAGCAGATTGAGTGGCGATTACCGGGAACCGCCCTCGCTCGAAGTAACCCTTCTTAAAGTCGGTGATAATGCTGATTTTCTTGCTGGTATGTTTGCCAATTTCCCTAACGTCTTCAGCTACTTTCACATGGAAGCCAGATACGAAATCGACTTGCTGATTAGCCAGTTCATTGGCTTCCTTATAGGATTCCATGAGCAGGTCATATCCGCCCGATGATATCTCATTGTCAGGGTCCAAGAATGTAATGAGCGGTGCCGTAGCCATCTCAATACCTTGGTTTCGTGGCCGAGAAGCGCTGCCACTCCCGCCGTCGTAATTGAACCTGACTCGTACGTTAGGATAGAGCGACTCTAGGTATTGAAGCGTGATCAACGTCTCTTTATCCGTTGATCCGTCGTCAACCAAGAGGACTTCCATTGCCGGCCACAGCAAGTTTCGCTGCAAGCTGGGGATGCATTTGGTAGTTAGGAATCTAGCGTTATTATAGACGGGGACAATGACGGAAAGCTGATAGTTTTCTTCGCTTGCATTGCGTTGCTGTATATAGCGTGTGAAGTTTAGTTCAAATGGATCAATGCTGTAGCCTTTTTCCAAGGCGAACGATTGCGTGAATTTTGATTCCGAAATTTCTTTAGGATCTAGGTACTTTGCGCTGAATAGCGACAAACCTTTTCCGCTGCAGAGGTTGGTATACTCATGTTCTTTACCAGCATGCTGAATACCAAATTTGTCAAAGTGCGAGTTTTTGGTCGTATAGTAGGAATCGGTGAACTTAAATGCATTCAACAAATCGCTGAGGTAGTGCCGTTCATAAACGTTATCCTCGTCAAACCAGCAGAAGTAGCCGATCTTATGCTGCGCCTTGATTTTAGGCCAGCTAGCAAGGGATGACTCTTCTATAAGAAGTTTATGAGGGTGTGCCTGTGCCTCGAACGAGCGAATGACAGAGTCTGTTTTTTGCGCACACAGAACAGCAATTGTGACATCGGATTTATCTGGGCTGCTGAGACCGATGTTCTTTAAGAGTGTTGAAACAATTGCGTAGCTACTTTTGTTGTTTAGTACTTCACGAATATTGGCGATATTCGACTTGTACTCTTCCCAGGTTTCATTTCTTCCGAAATCTACTGACATATCTTGCTTGTTTGGCAAGATGCGAATGCCAGGGAATTTGTTGTATACCGAACTTGCATAGTTTGATATTAAGCCATTTCCTTGAGCTTGGAGTTCATAAACTCGCATGGCGCACATGGTAGGGCTTTGCTTGATCGAATTGAAGTTCAGGTTATATCTGAAAAGCTTGTGAAGCTTCTGAAGTGTGCTGTGTTGTACGGGTGGTAAGATACTTGATTGGAAGCGGGGTGGGTAAATCAAATCTTCAGCGTTAGCGCCGAAGTTTCTGTCGGCAACAAGCAATTGCCCGCCGGAATCAATGATCGAATCGAAGACGATTTCCATGTCTTCGCAACGTTCTTTGTAGCGCTTAGGGTAAGAGCCTGCAAAGAAAGCAGCGTTTCTTATGTTGCGGCGACAGCCGATAGGGTTGTTTAGTTGCGGGTTGACGCCGTATTCGCCAAAATAAACCTGGTCATGACCGAGTTCAAGCTTATACCGTTCAATGCAGTCGGTATCGGTGGTTAGCACATAATCGAACTTCTCCGCAATTGGCAAGAAGTACTCAAAGTTCGAAGGGTCTTCGATGGTTTGGAAGACGGTCTTTATATTATTGGCTTTGGCGTGCAGGAGAATATTGTTCAATGCGCTTTTTGGCTTTTCTCTGAATTTTAAGCCACGCCATTCTTCGTTGTTAATGCCTTTCCAGCAAGTCGTGTAAATGACTATGTCGAGATCGTTTTTCAGAACATCCTGGTAGTTGTCCGGGCTCAAATAATGCACTGAGCTGAAAACATCTTTGTAGTAATTATACATATACACGTCGCCGATAACTCCGACTTTGAAGTCGTGTTTGGCGAAGTATTCACTGCCATTGCTGTCTGGGATGTCTTCCGCTTCTAGAAGTATCTGGTTGAACGCTTCAATATACTTCGGGTTTTCGAGTGAGCGCGCCAATACCTCAGATTTAAGGTCAAGCTTATAGTCACCGCTCAACACCATGCCATTTTTCGCGCCAAATGCCACGATTTTTATGCGTGCGCGTGCGGCGGCCTGCGGTGTGTAAATGGAATAGTGAATCGGCTCTGCGCCTTCATGGGCTTGCGTTTGGATGTAAAAATATGCGCCAAACGCTTTGGATTCGGCCATTCCCGAGTATGGTTTGGGGATCATACGCCCAGCTTCGTCATAGAAGCTGACGTCAGCCAGTGCACCCTTCGGGTTAGCTCCAGACTTTACCGTGCACTTAATAGTCAGGGTGTATTCAGCGTCGGCTTTGACTTCTTGATGTATCTCATGGCTCTTTGAGCTTTTGATCGTTACGTCATTTAAGGGCTTCTCATCAAGTTTAGACTTGATGGTATGCCCCAGATCCAGTTTAAACTGGGTTGAGTAAGCCTTGAGCGAAGTAGAACTTCTAAATTGCGGTTTCCCAAATCCACCTGCCGCATATTCAGCACTCAAACGCTTCGTGCAAATTTCAATGTTGGCCTTGAAGAATGCTTCGCCTATATGCGCCGCCAGGTTCTGGTAGCAGGAGCGTGCATGTGCGTAATCTCCTCGTTGAAACGAGGCGAAAGCCTGTCTTGTCTTCGATAGAGTGTTGGGCATTTTCATGACACTCATGCTATTAACCGAAAATCCCTACGGCATCAATTGCGGTGCCGTGTTGCTGGATGCTTCCGACGGAGCTGATAAATAGGCTGTGCTTAACCAGTACACACATCACGTCTGCTTTGAGAAGTGCGTCTTCCAGACTGGATAGGGTAATATTGTGGGCCGCAAGCTTTTTAGGCAGGCTTTCAATGTTCGGTTCGATGGCTAGCACAGAGCAGCCGAGCTTCGCAATGTTGGCGGTGATTTCCACCGCTGGGCTTTCTCGGAGGTCATCAATATCTGGTTTGAAGGCCAATCCGAGACAAGCGACACTGATATCTGCCAACGTGCTACCTGTTTTTTTGCTCAAAACATCGGTAATAGCGGCTTTTACTTGGTTCAAAACCCACTCAGGTTTGAAATCATTAACCTCACGGGCGGTACGAATAAGTTTCGCTTCATCCGGGCAGGTGTCAACAATAAACCACGGATCAACTGCGATACAGTGACCGCCCACACCTGCGCCCGGCTGAAGAATGCTGACGCGTGGATGGCGGTTGGCAAGTGCAATCAACTCCCATACGTCTATGTCTAATTTGCCACAGATAATAGAAAGCTCGTTGGCAAATGCGATGTTAACATCGCGATAGCTGTTCTCAGTCAATTTACACATTTCTGCGGTGCGCGCGTTGGTTATAATACACTCACCTTCAACGAAGGTTTTATAGAGCGCTACAGCCATTTTGCTAGCTTTCTGGGTCATGCCGCCAATCACACGATCATTACTTACCAGCTCGTGTACCACCTTGCCAGGGAGGACCCTTTCAGGGCAGTGGGCAACATGAACGTCGGCTTCTTCGCCGGCTTGCTGGGGGAAGCTTAGATCTGGACGAGCTTCAGCAAGCCAAACAGCCAATTGTTCTGTGGCGCCCACGGGGGAGGTAGATTCCAGAATTACCAAGTTACCTTTGCTGAGCACTGGTGCAATTGCTTTAGCAGCCGATTCAATGTAACTGAGGTCTGGTCGGTGGCCTTCCTTGAATGGGGTAGGTACAGCAATTAGGAAAGCGTCGGCTGGCTCAGGCTTAAGCGTGGCACGAAGATACCCTTCGGTCACTGCTGCATGTACGAGAATATCCAGTTCGGGCTCGACAATATGGATCTTGCCGCTATTGATCGTATTAACTGCAAACTCAGACACGTCGACCCCAATCACCTTCTTCTTGCGCGAAGCAAAGAGCGTAGCGGTAGGCAGGCCGATATAACCGAGGCCAATCATCGAGATGGTTTGGAAAGGAGAGGTCGAAGTGGGCATGATTGATTCCTAAAATGTTCATAGCATGCCTAGTTTTCTGTGCCAGGCATGCGGTCCGGGAGCTACACGAATGGTATTGTTATCTGCGATCAGGAAAAGTTTGACAGCAGGGCGTCAAGAATTCGTTTGCACGCATGGCCATCGCCGTATGGGTTATGAGCAACACTCATCTTTTGATACGACTCTTGGTCCAGTAGCAAGCGATTTAATTCGCGAACAATGTTTTTTGTATCGCTGCCTACTAATTTCACAGTCCCTGCTTCGACTGCCTCGGGGCGCTCTGTTGTATCGCGCATAACCAAAACTGGCTTGCCCAACGATGGGGCTTCTTCTTGAATACCGCCGGAATCGGTAAGAATGATGTGCGCGCGGCTCATCATGTGTACAAAGGGCAGGTAGTCCAACGGCTCGATCAAATGGACGTTGGTGATCCCGGAAAGCAGGCGATTGACAGGTTCGCGTACATTCGGGTTGAGGTGGACGGGATATACGATGTCAATCTCAGGATGTTGTTGCGCAACATCCAGCAACGCTTGGCAAATACGCTCGAAACCGCTGCCGAAACTCTCCCGCCTATGACCAGTAACGAGTACCATTTTACGAGCTGGGCTAAGGAAAGCTGCCGGTGCGGATGCTTTGGCATACAGTTCTTTATCTTCGTCCAGTCGCTTTACGACATCCAGTAGTGCATCAATTACAGTATTACCAGTTACGACTATAGAGTTTGCGGAAACGCCTTCCCTAAGCAGGTTTTGCTCAGAATTTGTAGTCGGTGCAAAATGTAGCTTTGCCAGGGCGCCGGTCAGCTTCCGGTTACCTTCTTCTGGCCAAGGTGAATAGAGATTCCCGGTGCGGAGACCGGCTTCCACATGGCCGACAGGTATTTGATGATAGTAAGCTGCCAGGCTCGTTGCAAATGTAGTTGCTGTATCGCCGTGGACCAATACCATGTCAGGCTTGAATTCGCTGAAAACCCCTTTCATGCCTTGCAAGATTGCTGTGCTGACATCAGTCAGATCCTGCCCTGGCTTCATGATGTTTAGGTCAAAGTCAGGCTGGATGTCAAATAAGTTCAGTACTTGATCAAGCATTTCTCGATGCTGGCCCGTAACGCAAACTTTTGCGTCAAAGCGTGCATCCGCCTCGAGAGCTAATGCCAGAGGGGCCATTTTGATGGCTTCGGGCCGGGTGCCGAATACAGTAAGAATTTTCATTTGGTGATGCTCGTTTGCACTTTGAGGGAGACGGAAATCAGGCAGGTATCCTTTTCCATCTTACGATAAATCGTTTGTCCGTTTAGGCCTGTTACCGCTATGTCCTCTAGCCACGCTTCGACGATCTCCTTTTCATCATCGCGAATGTAATCATCGAGCAGGATATCAATGCGCGTACCGGCCAGTTGTTCAAGCACAGCTGGCACGGCAGGGTATCGCGCATGGTTTCCGGTAGAGGCGGGAGGTCCATCGACCACCATTAGTATTTTGAGGTTGACTATATCAAGAGTTTCAGCCAACGATTTTAGTGTGGCATGGCAGCTGTAGTAGGAGTACGTAGTGCCATTAGGTGCTAGATACGGCGCGAGTGGGGACAGAACAACTTGCACAGCATCCAGCAACCCCGCCTGTAGCAGGTTCGCCTGCGTTTGCGCGTGGTACTGCTCCAGGTGTTCGAATGCCACCTGCACGGTGGCGGGCTTGCCGTGTTGCTGGCGAGCAATTCTCGCCAACGCTTTGGCAATGACTACGGTTGAAGTGCCAGAGCCAAACTCGAGGATCAAGTCATAATCATTGCCGTCGATTAATTCGACCAGGTACAGCGCAAAGTCCGGGCTGATCGGCCAACCGTGCATGCCGGGCAAATGTTCGCCATGATTCAGATAGTTCTGAACGCCCATAAATGCCTCCAGCTGCTGGGCAGCATTGAGCGTCTCGGACTTCACCGTGCGCTCCAGAGACTGGCGCACTTTGACCATTTCGGCATTCTGCTGCCTGATTTGTTCGCTCAAGGTTGCGTGCTGCTTCTGCAAATCCTCGGACAACTTCTGAACGGCGTTTTTTTCGGGGGCAGGGCGAATGGCGCTTGGGCCTGGCTTTTGCTGGGCTTCGAGGGCTGGCAGCCCAAGCTGGCCCAGTTCCTCGCGCACGCGTGCTTGTACCAGCAGGCGTACCTCCGCACCGGGCGCGGCAATTTTCACGGCGTTCTGGAAGTGCTCCAGCGCCTGTTTCGAGCGGCCAGCAATGGCCGTGGCGCGGCCCAGAGTATTGTGCACACCGGCAATCAGCACCTGGCTGATCAACTTCTTGCTGCAACCCCAGTCCTGGGCCAGGCGGGTGAACTGGCGCGCCGCGGTCATGTTGCCCAGTTGCTGGTGGGCGCCGGCAGCCAGCAGTGCCAACTTGGCGCGGTCCGGGTGATGCTGCAGGGTTTCGCGTTGCAGCTCGGCAAGGCTCTGCCAATCCCCGAATTGCCACTGGGTACGGCTGCGCTCCAGCAGGTTTTCGTCATAAGGGACTAAATGAGCATCCAGGCCTTCGTCGGCATCTTCCAGAACAACCGGCTCGGCAGCGGGCTGTTGCTTTACAGGTGGGGCCTTACGAAGGCGCAGCCAGTTGGCAATGGCTGTAAACATTGGCAAGCCCATTTTCAGAGCCCTGGCTCGCGCAGAAGCAGATCTTTGATCAATTCGAGCTGGGCTTCGCTCTTCACCAGTTCTTCTTCCAGCAAGCGCTGCCGATGCTGATGCTCGACCGCTTCGCGCTCAAGTGTGTGCACATAACCCTGATTGGCTTCGAACGTATCCTTATGCTCGGCCAGCGCCTTCTGCAACTGGTCACGCTGTTCGCTGACCTTGTCCAGGTGCGCTTTGTATTCACTGGCCGATCTGGTTTGCACCTCGCAGGTTTCGGTGAGCCTGGCGTTGTCTTTGGCCAAGGCATCGCGTTCGCTTGCAAGCTCGCTGGCCTTGGCGCTGAGCGCGTCAGCGCGTGCCTGGCGTTCGTCTGCCAGTTGGGTCTGCATCTGGCAGGCACCCGCCAGCTCGGCCCGTTGGTTCTCCAGCGCTTCGTTGAGCAGGGCCAATTCGCTGTTGCGGCTAGTCAGTGTGGCAAGCTCGGCTCGCAGGTCGTCTATCTGGCTGGCTTGCTGGTCGTAAGCTGTAGTCAACGCTGCATGCTGCTGCCGTAGCGCTTCGCAAGCGCTGGCGAGCTGGTCGCGCTCATTGCCAATTTCATGAACTTGCGCCTGCTGGGCGTTAGCCTGGCCGGCCTGTTCTTGCAGCGCCTGATGCAGCTCTCCTTGTTGGGCTTGCATTGCTTCGCACGCAGAGAAGAGCCGGGCGTTCTCGCTTGCCAGCTCATCGAGCTGGTGCCTTTGCTCGTTGGCCAGCCCGGTCAGTTCGAGCAGGGCTGCGTCGCGTTGCTGCAGTTGCTGCTCCAGCTCCTGTAGTTGCTGCTGGCTGTTTTGAGCGGCAGACGAAGACTGTGAGCGCAGCTGTGCAACTTCACTGTGCAGGCGGTGCTGTGCGAGGCGCGTAGCGTTGCGTTCGAATAGCAGCTGGCTTCGCGGGAAGATGGCGTCCGGGTTGTCGGTCACCAGCTCGAAGCCCATGTCGTCCATCCAGGCGATAATCTCGCTGTCACTGGCATCATTCTGGTACAGCGGCTCGCTGCTGCATTCGATAATCACCCAGCTAAAGGTGTGCAGTGCGGCTGCCGGGGTAGCTTGCAGTAATTGCAATGCCTGCCCCGGAGCGGTAATGAGCAATGCGTGGGGTTGCCGGCCGTCCAGGCCATGCTCTGCCACGATCGCTTCAAGGCTGCGCGCAGGAACCTGCAATGCTTCATCGCGGCGCAGATTGGGGAAGTAGGAAAACAGGTCGACCGCCTGGTTGAGGCTGCTGTAGGCCAGGTTGTTCAGCGCTTGTAACGTTGCCACAGGCTGTTCGTCGCCGGTAACGGCTACGGCAAGCAGGTGTTCGCCCTGATCATGACGCAAGCGACGGCCCAGCTCCTCGGCCAAGCGAGGATGTGCCTCGGCCAGCAGCAACTGACGGCTACCCAGTTGGCGCCAGTCGCCCAGCAGGCTGCCGGTACCGGCGCCCACGATCAAGCTGGTGTCCAGGCCGTCAGCGCTGTGTTCACGAATGTGCCGCAGCAGCTTTTTCATTTACTCAATGGCCTCGTTCAGCCGGGTTTCGACGTCGTCCAGCAGGGCTTCAAGAATGCACTGTGCCTTGCGCAGTTCATGCAGTTGCGTCATGCCAGGCAGGGTGTTGTCACTGGGCTCGCACAGCAGGTCACCCAGCAAGGCGCATGCCTGGGTGCTGTCCGGGCGCTTGAGCAGGAACGATTTGAGCAGGGCGATGGCTGCTTCGCGCTGCTGTTGGCCAAGCAGCAGGTCAACACGTTGCGGCAGGCCGTGGTCTTGCATGTACTTCAGGCGCTTGGCCAGCGCGGGGTCTTGAGGTTGCAGCGCAATTGCCATCTGCATAGCCTCTTCGGCCTGTTCGAACTGGCCCAGGGCAAACAGGCTGTTGGCCATGCCCAGGTGCGCCCAGTGCAGGCGCAGGTCGCAACCGGCTGCTACGCGGAAGGCGGCCAAGGCCTCGGTGGCATTGCCCAGCAGCATCAGGCATTCACCCAGCTTGCAGTACCCCAGCGGGTTTTCGCCGAGTGCACCGTTGATGGTGGCCCATGCACTTTGAGCCTCAGCGACTTCACCGGTTTCTTGCAGGCGTGAGGCAAGCCGATAGGCCTGGGTGAAGTTGCGCAGGTTGCCAGCAAAGCGGCTGTAGTTGGCTTGGTTCATCAGCTCGGCCAGCATGCTCAGGCCAAGCACTCGCGGAATCTGGGGGTAGCTGAGCTCGCGTCGCTCCGGGCCGAAAGCAAGGGGTTCGCCGCCAAGAATGCCGCCCGTGTCTGCAACACGAGCGGTCAAGCTATGCACCTGGCCGTCGAACAGTTCATGGGACAGTTGCAAATCGAACATATAGCAACCATCGCCTATCCCGGCAGTTTGCAAATCTTCTCGAAACTGTTGTGCAAGCCCTTGGGCAACAACTTCACCATTGGCGATGATTTCAATGGTCAACCGTTTCTGCGGGTGAGCAGGTGCAAACGCCCAGCCGAACGCGCGGTCGTCAAGAATGTAATCGAAATGGCCGTTGACTTCGGTACTTGATGCTGCCGGTGCAGAGAGGGAATTCATGGCGTTTGGTCTGCAATTGAGTACGAGTGGAGGTTCGCTGGCCGCACCTGATAATGGCAGTGCAGCCTTAGGGGCGAGCGCATGCGGCTGGGCAGCGACCGTGCGTGCGTGTCGGCGCCGTGCCCTGATGAAATGAAGCGCTTGTTTACTGTGTGGTTAATCAGGCAATAAATTTTTATTGCCATAACGCAGACCCGGGCTAAGCTTGGAACTGATTGGAATAACAAACCACCAGGCACGGCATAGCGCAGTGCGTGGATCAAAATAGCCAGCACAGTGAACAGAAGTGAAAATTTTTGGGCATTGCTATCCATGCCATACACCTATTGATTCCTATCTCCCCAAGGCCCATTGCCAGGCTGGGGGTGCCTGCGTTTAGCAAAGCTGCTTACGGGTAATGCTAATCCACCGTATGGGCCGGTCAGATAATCCAAGGCCAACGCTGGATTATAAAACGGGTCATTGTAGTGGCCGATCGTCCAGCGCTCAATGAATTTTTGCTGTTCGCGTTGAGCGCGCGCTCGCTTTTCAGGCGCCAAATCTTTGCCGCGGCTGGCGGATTCTGCGTGGATCAGTCGTGCAAATGCACTCCACACCAGATGCAACCCTAGTTGTCGAATTTTCAAGCACAGGTCGACATCGTTGAACGCCACCGGGAACGTATTTTCATCCAGCCCACCCACTGTGTCGTAGACTGTTTTGCGCATGAGCATGCACGCTGCTGTGATCGCACTCTGTCGGCGGGTTATCTGGTTGTTGCCCAAGTAGCCCGGGTCGTGCTCTGCGAGCGTGTTGCCGCTATGTGCAGCCAAGCCGTTCACGCCTACAACTACGCCGCCATGTTGGACCATGTTGTTTGGCCATAAAAGTTTTGCCCCTACTGCACCAACGCCCGGACGCATCAGTTGTGCGACCATTTCCTTTAGCCAACTGCTTTCAATGATTTCTATGTCATTGTTGATCAGGCCGATCACTTCGCCGGTGGCCGCGTCTGCGGCGCGGTTGTTGATGGTCGAGTAATTAAACGGGAAGGGGTGATCGAGCACTATCACACCTCGCGCTTTCAATGTGGCAAGGTAATCCAGGGTTTGGTGATCGGTGGATTGATTGTCGACAACGATTATTTCAAGGTTTGGGTAATCAGTACGGGTCAGCAGGCCTTCAAGGCATGCATGCAGCAATTTGTACTGGTCGCGTGTCGGAACGATCAGGCTCACTCGCGGCAATTGCTCAGGCAGTGGCCAGTGCGCTCTGAGAAGCGCCGGGTAATGCGCTACGCGGGTCACTATTGCGCCAGGCGTCAGGCTATCGCATAGCCATTCCACAGCACTCAGCCTGTGCGATGAAGGCTCTGCCTGCTCCGGGCTAGCGGGAGTGTCACTGGCTCGGTGGTAAAGAACGCGTGGCAGGTGGACCACACTGGCGCTGTTCTTTTGCGTCGCCAACGCTATCGCTGCAATCAGGTCATGCCAGCCTGTTGTTCGCGGTTTATCGCCAAGTTCCAATAATGCCAAGGCTTGTTCAATGATGTGTGCGCTGAAAATGGCACCCGGCGAAAAAATGTCTGCTCCCACAAACAAGTCTATGTCCCAGGTAGGCTTCAACCACGGCAAACTGCGTTCCCCCTGAGCGCTGTCGCGATCGCAGTCGGCATAGGCCCAGGCGCTACCGTCATCCAACAACGCACAGAGGTGTGGTAAGGCAAGTGGGGCCAGGCGATCACCAGCAGCAAGGGGCAGGATGCGGTCGCACCCCTGTGCCAGCAGTTCACGGATGGCCGGCAAAAGCTCATCGGTCGGGGCCGTGGCTAAATGGTGCACGTGCTCGACGTCTGCCCCCAGGCTGGCCAGGCTGGTTTGCTCGCGTTCCTTATCGCCTTCGCTGAGTAGCAAAAGGCCGGTTTTACCCTGCAGGGCAGGGCGCTCCAGGCCTTCAAGTCGCTGAAAGGCTTCGAACCATTTTGGATAATGCTGCCAGCCTGAGCTTTTTGCCAGGAGTTGGTCCTGCTCCTTGATGATTTCGGTAAGTAGGGCCAAGGCTGCGGTGTCATGGCTTGAGTCAAGCTGGCGCAGCAAGCCCGCAGCACCCTCCGGTCGACAGCAAACGCGAATAGGGCTACCGGCAAGTGGTTGTTCAAGGTCGTTCACGACGTCCAGTACATGCACCTTGCCGTCAGCCAGTTCCCAAGGCAGGTCAAGGGTGAAGCCATGGTCACTGGTGGCTCGATATGCCAGCGCCTGGTGGTGGGTGTTGCAGGTAGCGTGGCCGATTATCTGATCACCTTCCCGCACAGTGATTTGCACGTGGCGGTTTGGCGACTGCGGGTCCCAAGACCAGCCCGCAACGCGCAGCCCGCCCGTGTGCCACACCTGGGAGGCAAATGCAGGCGCTTGCTTGCTCGGGCTGGCGGGTAGCACGACGGTGCCATCCAGAGTGAAAGGCTGGTTGGCGATACGAGCGGTAATAACCTTTGCCTCTGCGAGCCAGCTTTCGCGCAGCTGTACGGCAAAACCGTGAAACTGGTCGCCCTGAGGAGCTTGCGGCTCATACTGATCGGCACGTGCCAGTGCTATGCCAGCGCCGTCGATAAAAATTTCTACGACCGGGCGTTGTTCCGGTTGCGCAGTATCTATCGCCCAACCCTGCAGCACATCGCCTTGCAGGCCTAGAATGGCGCCACTGAAGGTTTGGGATGCGACGGGTTGCTGGGCCGCCTGGGGCTTTTGCTGCAAGTCTTGAGTCATCAGGCTTGGCTCAGTGAAAAGGGGAGGGTGGCCAGCGAGTTTGCGCCGGCTTCGTCAGCAGCAGCGCTTGGCGGTGCGTACAGGGGGGTGGTGAG
>NZ_JBWKXT010000033.1:0-67174 GCF_059423245.1 Pseudomonas sp. GW460-LB5 | reverse complement strand
ACCCGCCGCCTGGGTAACGAAGGCTACACCTTCGCCAACGTCAACGGCGTGCCGCAGCCCAACGACCAGGACCACACGGTCGACATCATGTTCGTGGTCGACCCGGGCAAGCGTGCCTACGTCAACCGCATCAACTACCGCGGCAACACCAAGACCGAAGACGAAGTGCTGCGCCGCGAAATGCGCCAGATGGAAGGTGGCTGGGCTTCGACCTACCTGATCGACCAGTCCAAGACCCGTCTGGAGCGCCTGGGCTTCTTCAAGGAAGTCAACGTCGAGACCCCGCCAGTACCAGGTACTGACGACCAGGTCGACGTCAACTACAGCGTCGAAGAGCAAGCCTCCGGCTCGATCACCGCCAGCGTCGGTTTCGCCCAGAGCGCCGGCCTGATCCTCGGGGGTTCGATCAGCCAGAGCAACTTCCTCGGTACCGGTAACAAGGTGTCCATCGGCCTGACCCGCTCGGAATACCAGACCCGCTACAACTTCGGCTTCGTGGACCCCTACTTCACTGCCGATGGCGTCAGCCTGGGTTACAACGCCTTCTACCGCAGCACCAACTACGACGACCTCGACGTCGACGTGGCAAGCTACGCAGTGGACAGCCTGGGTGCAGGCGTCAGCCTGGGCTACCCGATCAGCGAGACCTCGCGCCTGACATACGGGCTGAGCGTGCAGCAGGACAAGATCAAGACTGGCAAGTACACCGTTGACGAGATCTTCGACTTCCTCGATCAGGAGGGCGAAAACTTCCTGAACTTCAAGGCATCGATTGGCTGGTCCGAGTCGACGCTGAACAAAGGCGTGCTGGCCACCCGTGGTCACTCGCAAAGCCTGACCCTGGAATCCACCATTCCTGGCAGCGACTTGTCGTTCTTCAAGCTGGACTACCGTGGCCAGTTGTTCCAGCCGATCAACAACGACTACACCCTGCGCCTGCACACCGAGCTGGGCTATGGTGATGGTTATGGCAGCACTTCGGGCCTGCCGTTCTACGAGAACTACTTCGCAGGTGGCTTCAACTCCGTGCGCGGCTTCAAGGACAGCAGCCTGGGCCCGCGCAGTACGCCAAGTGACGGTACACGAGACGGTACTATCCGTGACCCGGATCAGGATCCGCTGCCGTTCGGTGGCAACGTGCTGGTACAGGGCGGTGTCGAGCTGCTGTTCCCGCTGCCGTTCGTCAAGGACCAGCGTTCGCTGCGCACCTCCGTGTTCTGGGACGTGGGTAACGTGTTCGACACCAACTGCGGCAACAAGCCTGATTGCGAAAAGGTCGGCTTCTCGGGCATGGCCAGTTCGGTCGGCCTGGGTGTGACCTGGATTACCGCACTGGGCCCGTTGAGCTTCAGCCTGGCAATGCCGGTCAAGAAGCCGGACGATGCCGATACCCAGGTGTTCCAATTCTCTCTGGGCCAGACCTTCTAAGGTCGGCCCTTGCTTAACGACAACGGTTTATCCAGGAGTGCATCGTGCGTAAATTGGCTCAACTGGCCGTAGTGGCCGCGGCGCTGGTCGCCACCCCGGCATTCGCCGAAATGAAGGTTGCCGTCCTGAACTATCAGATGGCACTGCTCGAGTCGGATGCCGCCAAGAAATACGCGGTTGATGCCGAGAAGAAGTTCGGCCCGCAACTGACCAAGCTGAAAAGCCTGGAAAGCAGCGCCAAGGGCATCCAGGACCGCCTGATCAAAGGCGGTGACAAGATGCAGCAGCAGGAGCGTGAGCGCCTGGAGCTCGAGTTCAAGCAAAAGGCCCGTGACTTCCAGTTCCAGTCCAAGGAGCTGAACGAAGCCAAGGCCGTTGCTGATCGCGACATGCTCAAGCAACTGAAGCCGAAGCTGGATGGCGCTGTCGAGGAAGTGATCAAGAAAGGCGGTTTCGACCTGGTCCTCGAGCGTGGCGCGGTCATCGATGTCAAGCCTCAGTACGACATCACCCGCCAGGTCATCGAGCGCATGAACCAAGCCCGTTGATATGAGTGTGACCATGACGCTAGGCCAGCTGGCCGAGGCCCTCGGTGCCACCCTCAAGGGGCCCGAGGCATTGCAGATTACCGGGCTGGCCACCTTGCAGGAGGCTGGCCCCGGTCAATTGAGCTTCCTCGCCAACCCGCAGTACCGCAAGTACCTGGATAACTGCCAGGCGGGTGCGGTATTGCTCAAGGCTGCGGATGCCGAAAGCTTCGCTGGCAATGCCCTGATTGTGGCCGACCCGTACCAGGCGTATGCGCGTATTTCCCACCTGTTCGACCCCAAACCCAAGGCTGTGGCGGGAATCCATCCCAGCGCCGTGGTGGCTGGGGACGCGCAGGTGGACGCCAGCGCCAGCATCGGCCCGTTCGCGGTGATCGAAAGCGGTGCGCGCATCGAGGCTGATGTCAGCATCGGCGCGCATTGCTTCGTCGGTGCACGTTGCGTTGTAGGTGAAGGGGGCTGGCTAGCGCCGCGTGTTACGTTGTATCACGACGTCGTCATCGGCAAGCGCGTGGTCATCCAGTCGGGTGCTGTGATCGGCGGCGAGGGCTTCGGCTTTGCCAATGAGAAGGGTATCTGGCGCAAGATCGCCCAGATCGGTGGCGTCACCATTGGTGATGACGTGGAAATCGGCGTCAATACTGCCGTCGACCGTGGTGCGCTGTCCGACACGCGGATCGGTGACGGGGTCAAGCTCGACAACCAGATCCAGATCGCCCACAACGTGCAGATTGGTGACCATACGGCCATGGCCGCTTGTGTGGGCATTTCCGGCAGTACGCGTATCGGCAAGCATTGCATGCTGGCCGGGGGCGTGGGCCTGGTAGGGCACATTGATATTTGCGATAACGTATTTATTTCCGGGATGACAATGGTAACCCGTTCGATCACTGAACCCGGTTCCTATTCATCCGGCACTGCCATGCAGCCTTTGGCTGACTGGCGCAAGAGCGCTGCGCGTATCCGCCAGCTTGATGACATGGCCAAGCGCCTCCAGCAGCTGGAAAAACGCGTCGATACCGTGACCTCAGGTGGCCTGCCGACATCAGAAGGCTGATACCATTCCCTGAGCAAGAGTGAACAGTCGCTAGCTGGCTCCTCTTTGGATTGCTAAAGGAGCGTGTGTTCAGCACCTGCGCTCCCTATTCTTATTACAGGCTTCCCCCCCGAAATGATGGACATCAACGAGATTCGCGAATACCTGCCTCACCGTTACCCGTTCCTGCTGGTGGACCGGGTGACGGATCTGGACTTCGAGGCCCAGAGCATTCGTGCCTACAAGAATGTCAGCATCAACGAGCCGTTCTTCAACGGCCATTTCCCGGCGCACCCGATCATGCCGGGCGTTTTGATCATCGAAGCCATGGCCCAGGCGGCAGGCATCCTCGGTTTCAAGATGCTCGATGCCAAGCCGGCTGATGGCACGCTGTATTACTTCGTCGGTTCCGACAAGCTGCGTTTCCGTCAGCCGGTACTGCCGGGTGACCAGTTGGTGCTGGAAGCCAAGTTCCTGAGCCGCAAGAGCATGATCTGGAAATTCGAATGCCGCGCGCTGGTGGACGGCAAGCCGGTTTGCTCGGCACAGATCACATGCGCGGAACGCTCCCTATGAATTCGATTGATCCTCGGGCCATTATCGATCCGTCGGCCAAGCTGGCCGATGGTGTCGAGGTCGGCCCTTGGTCGATCGTTGGCCCCGATGTGGAAATCGGGGAGGGTACCGTTATCGGCCCGCATGTTGTGCTCAAAGGGCCGACCCGTATCGGCAAGCACAACCGTATCTTTCAGTTTTCCTCCATCGGCGAAGATACCCCGGACCTCAAGTACAAGGGGGAGCCGACGCGCCTGGTGATCGGTGATCACAATGTGTTCCGCGAAGGGGTGACCATTCACCGCGGCACCGTTCAGGACCGTGCGGAAACCACCGTGGGCGACCATAACCTGATCATGGCTTATGCCCACATCGGCCACGACAGCGTCATCGGCAACCACTGCATCCTGGTCAATAACACGGCCCTGGCAGGCCATGTGCATGTGGGGGACTGGGCGATCCTGTCCGGCTACACCCTGGTGCATCAGTATTGTCATATCGGTGCCCACGCGTTTTCCGGCATGGGCACGGCAATCGGCAAGGACGTCCCGGCCTTCGTCACCGTGTTCGGCAGCCCGGCCGAAGCCCGCAGCATGAACTTCGAGGGCATGCGCCGCCGCGGTTTCAGCGACGAGGTGATTCACGTACTGCGTCGTTGTTACAAGATTGTCTATCGTCAGAGCCTGACCGTCGAAGACGCGCTCAAGGAACTGGCCGAGATGGCTGCGAAGCACCCTGAGGTCGAACTGTTCCGTCAGTCGATCGTGAACTCCGCCCGCGGCATCACCCGCTGACATGGCCCCGCTTTGCGTAGCCTTGGTCGCGGGTGAGGCCAGCGGCGATATCCTTGGTTCAGGCTTGATGCGTGCCCTCAAGGCGCGCCACCCCGATGTACGTTTCATTGGCGTTGGCGGCCCTTTGATGGAAGCCGAAGGCCTGCAATCGTACTTCCCCATGGAGCGCCTGGCGGTCATGGGCCTGGTCGAAGTGCTGGGGCGCCTGCGCGAGCTGCTCAAGCGCCGCAAGCTGCTGATCCAGACACTGATCGACGCAAAGCCCGATGTCTTCATCGGCATTGACGCCCCTGACTTCACCCTCAACATCGAACTGAAACTGCGTCAGGTCGGGATCAAGACCGTGCATTACGTCAGCCCGTCGGTCTGGGCTTGGCGGCAGAAGCGCGTGCTGAAAATTCGCGAAGGCTGCGACCTGATGCTGACGCTGCTGCCGTTCGAGGCGCGGTTCTATGAAGAGCAGGGCGTGCCGGTGCGTTTTGTCGGTCATCCGCTGGCCGACACCATACCGCTGCAAGCCGACCGCCTTGCAGCACGTGCTGCGCTTGGCCTGGGCGCGGGCCCGGTGGTTGCGCTGATGCCCGGCAGCCGGGGCGGCGAAGTAGGGCGCCTTGGGGCGTTGTTCCTTGACGCTGCCGAGCGTCTGCAGCAGCAGGTACCGGGCGTGCACTTCGTGCTGCCCTGCGCCAACGCCGCGCGTCGTGCCCAGGTTGAACACATGCTCGAAGGCCGGGTACTGCCGCTGACCCTGCTCGATGGCCAGTCGCACCAGGCGCTGGCAGCCTGTGATGCGGTCTTGATCGCCTCGGGTACCGCCACCCTCGAAGCGTTGCTGTACAAGCGCCCCATGGTGGTAGCCTACCGTTTGGCGCCCTTGACCTACTGGATCCTCAAGCGCCTGGTCAAGAGCCCTTACGTGTCATTGCCGAACCTGCTCGCCCAGCGCGAACTGGTGCCTGAACTGTTGCAGGACGCCGCCACCAGCGATGCCCTGGCCAACACCCTCGCGCCGCTGGTGCGCGATGGCAGCCAGCAGACCGAACGTTTCGACGAAATTCACCGCACCCTGCGCCGTGACGCCTCCAACCAGGCGGCCGAGGCGGTACTGGCCTTGCTCAAGGACCGCTGACATGCAAATTGGACTGGACTTCAACCTGGTCGAGGACCTGGTCGCCGGCGTCGACGAAGTCGGCCGCGGCCCGCTGTGCGGTGCGGTGGTAACGGCGGCGGTAATCCTTGATCCGGCGCGCCCGATCCTCGGCCTGAACGACTCGAAGAAACTCACCGAAGCCAAGCGTGAGGCGTTGTTCGACGAGATCTGTGAAAAGGCCCTGAGCTTCTGCATCGCCCGTGCCGAGGTCGAAGAAATCGACCGCTTGAACATCCTGCAGGCCACAATGCTGGCCATGCAGCGCGCGGTGGAAGGCCTGCACATTACGCCGAAACTGGCCCTGATCGATGGCAACCGCTGCCCGAAGCTGGCCGTTCCGGCGTCGCCGGTGGTCAAAGGCGATAGCCAGGTGCCGGCTATTGCGGCTGCCTCGATCCTGGCCAAGGTCAGCCGTGACCGTGAGATGAGCGCGTTCGAGCTGATCTACCCCGGGTATGGCATTGGTGGGCACAAGGGGTACCCGACCCCGGTGCACCTTGAGGCGTTGGCGCGGTTGGGGCCTACGCCCATTCATCGGCGTTCCTTTGCCCCGGTGCGGGCGGCCTGGGAAGCACGCGAAGGCGTCACCCATTCCCTGATCTGACCTGCCAGGGCCCTTCGCGGCCCTTTCGCTCTTGTAGGAGCAGCCTTGTGCTGCGAAAGGGCCAGTCAGGTAAATGCAGTTGCTACGCCGGTACTGGCCTCTTCGCAGCACAAGGCTGCTCCTGCAGGGAGGGTGCAAGCAGCCCCAAATCTCTTCCCCATTTGAGCTACAATCCCGCCCTTGTCGTTAAGCACTGCTACAGGATCTTCCATGTCGGTTCCCTTCGTTCACCTGCGCGTCCACTCCGAATTCTCGCTGGTCGACGGCCTGGTGCGGATCAAACCGCTGGCCAAGGCGCTGGCCGGGATGAACATGCCGGCGGTGGCGATCACCGACCAGAGCAACATGTGCTCGCTGGTGAAGTTCTACAAGACTGCCATGGGCGCGGGCATCAAGCCGATCTGTGGTGCCGACCTGTGGCTGGCCGGTGCCGACCCGGAAGCCCCGCTGTCGCGCATCTGCTTCCTGGCCATGGACCCCAAGGGTTACCGCAACCTCACCGAGTTGATCTCGCGCGGCTGGACCGAAGGCCAGCGTAACGGCCTGGTCATTCTTCAGCGGGACTGGATCGCCCCTGCCAGCGAGGGCCTGATTGCCCTTTCAGCGGGCAAGGAAGGCGATATCGGCATGGCCTTGTTGTCCGGCCGGGACGAAGAAGCCCAGGCCTTGCTGCAAGACTGGATGGGCATGTTCCCCGAGCGCTTCTACGTTGAAGTACAGCGCACCAACCGCGCTCGCGACGAGGAATACGTGCACGCGGCGGTGGCGCTGGCCGACAAGCTTGGTGCCCCGCTGGTGGCCACCAACGACGTGCGTTTCATCAAGCAAGCGGACTTCGACGCCCACGAAACCCGCGTGTGCATTGGTGAAGGCTGGACCCTTGATGACCCGCGCCGCCCGCGTGGCTACAGTGACCAGCAGTACCTGAAATCGGCCGAGGAAATGGCCGAGCTGTTCAGCGACTTGCCCGATGCCATCGCCAACACCGTCGAGATCGCCAAGCGCTGCAACATCCAGGTGCAACTGGGCAAACACTTCCTGCCCGACTTTCCTACGCCGAACGGCATGGGCATCGACGATTACCTGCGTCACGTTTCCCACGAAGGCCTGGAAGAGCGCCTGGCGGTACTGTGGCCCAAAGAGACCACGCCCAATTACGAAGAGAAGCGCCAGGTGTACCTGGACCGCCTGAAATTCGAGCTGGATATCATTATCCAGATGGGCTTCCCCGGTTACTTCCTGATCGTGATGGACTTCATCAAGTGGGCCAAGAACAACGGCGTGCCGGTGGGACCTGGCCGTGGTTCGGGTGCAGGCTCGCTGGTGGCCTACGTGCTGAAGATCACCGACCTCGACCCGCTGGCCTACGACTTGCTCTTCGAGCGCTTCCTCAACCCTGAACGTGTTTCCATGCCCGACTTTGACGTCGACTTCTGCATGGACGGCCGGGACCGGGTGATCGAATATGTGGCCGATGCCTACGGGCGCAATGCGGTCAGCCAGATCATCACCTTTGGCACCATGGCCGCCAAGGCGGTGGTGCGTGACGTGGCGCGGGTGCAGGGCAAGTCCTACGGCCTGGCCGACCGCCTGTCCAAGATGATCCCGTTCGAAGTGGGCATGACCCTGGAGAAGGCCTACGAGCAGGAAGAAATCCTGCGCGACTTCCTCAAGGGTGACGAGGACGCCCGCGAAATCTGGGACATGGCGCTGAAGCTGGAAGGCGTCACCCGGGGTACCGGCAAGCACGCCGGTGGTGTGGTTATCGCGCCGACCAAGCTCACCGATTTTTCGCCGATCGCCTGTGATGAAGAGGGCGGCGGCCTGGTCACCCAGTTCGACAAGGACGACGTCGAGGCCGCCGGCCTGGTCAAGTTCGACTTCCTCGGCCTGCGTACCCTGACCATCATCAAGTGGGCGATGGAGATCATCAACCGCGAGCAGGCCAAGAAGAACCTGCCCGATCTGAACATCGACTTCATCCCGCTGGATGACCGCAAGACGTACGAGTTGCTGCAAAAAGCAGAAACAACGGCGGTGTTCCAGCTTGAATCCCGGGGCATGAAGGAGCTGATCAAGAAGCTCAAACCCGACTGCCTCGAGGACCTTATCGCACTGGTGGCGCTGTTCCGCCCGGGCCCGTTGCAGTCGGGCATGGTGGACGACTTCATCAACCGTAAGCACGGCCGTGCCGAGCTGGCCTATCCGCACCCGGATTACCAGTATGAAGGCCTGCAGCCGGTGCTGGCGCCTACCTATGGCATCATCCTGTACCAGGAACAGGTGATGCAGATCGCCCAGGTGATGGCGGGCTACACCCTCGGTGGTGCGGACATGCTGCGCCGGGCCATGGGTAAGAAAAAGCCCGAGGAAATGGCCAAGCAGCGTGGTGGTTTCATCGAAGGTTGCGCCAACAACGGCATCGATGCCGACCTGGCCGGTAACATCTTTGATCTGGTGGAAAAGTTTGCGGGGTATGGCTTCAACAAATCCCACTCCGCCGCCTATGGCCTGGTGTCCTACCAGACGGCCTGGCTGAAAACCCACTTCCCGGCGCCGTTCATGGCTGCCGTGCTGTCGGCGGATATGCATAACACCGACAAGGTGGTTGTGCTGGTAGAAGAAGTCCGCAGCATGAAGTTGCGCCTCGACGCGCCCGACGTGAACTTCTCCGACTTCAAGTTCACCGTCAACAACGACGGCCGAATCGTCTACGGTCTGGGCGCGATCAAAGGCGTCGGCGAAGGCCCGGTGGAGGCCATTGTCGAGGCCCGCGCCCAAGGCGGGCCGTTCAAGGACCTGTTCGATTTCTGTGAACGCATCGACCTCAAGCGGGTGAACAAGCGCACCCTGGATGCCCTGGTGCGCAGCGGCGCACTGGACCGCCTGGGCCCGCACTTCCATGACGAGATCAAGGCCTACCAGGCCAACATCGACATCAACCGTGCAACTTTGCTCTCGGCGCTGGGCGAAGCCATCAAGGCAGCCGAGCAGGCAGCCCATACGGCGGACAGTGGCCATGTCGACCTGTTTGGCAGCATGTTCGATGAAGCGCAAGTCGATGTCTATGCCAATCACCGCAAGGTGCGCGAGCTCACCCTCAAGGAGCGCCTGAAGGGCGAGAAGGACACCTTGGGCCTGTACCTCACCGGTCACCCGATCGACGAGTACGAGGCAGAGATCCGCCGCTTCGCCCGTCAGCGCATCATTGACCTCAAGCCGTCGCGCGAGACCCAGACTATCGCCGGCATGATCATTGCCCTGCGGGTGATGAAGAACAAGAAGGGCGACAAGATGGGCTTCGTCACCCTGGATGACCGTTCCGGCCGCATCGAGGCCTCCCTGTTCGCTGATTCCTTCATGGCGGCACAGTCTTTGCTGCAGGCCGATGCCATGGTGGTTGTCGAAGGCGAGGTCAGCAACGATGACTTTTCGGGTGGCCTGCGCCTGCGGGTGAAGCAGGTGATGACCATGGAAGATGCGCGCACCAAGCTGGCCGAGAGCCTGCGCCTGAAGGTGGCACACGAGGCGCTGAAAGGCGACCGGCTGAAGTGGCTGGGCGAGCTGATCACGCGCCATCGCGGTGCTTGCCCGATTACCCTGGAGTACACCGGCAGCGACGCCAAGGCCATGCTGCAGTTCGGTGAGCAGTGGTCGATCGACCCGGCCGACGGGCTGATTCAGGCGCTGCGTGACCAGTTCGGGCGTGAGAACGTCTTCCTGCAATATCGTTGAACCGACCAAAAATTTAATCTCGACCTGAATGCGCCTGATCCCTTAAGGTATGGCGCCAAACGGATCAACCGGCCGGCCGCCTGGCCGTAGACCCAAGACGGATGACTATGAACCCGAATTTTCTCGATTTCGAACAGCCGATTGCCGACCTGCAAGCCAAGATCGAAGGCCTGCGCCTGGTAGGCAACGACAATTCGCTGAACATCAGCGATGAAATTGCCCGTCTGCAAGACAAGAGCAACACACTGACCGAAAGCATCTTCGGCAACCTGACCAGCTGGCAGATCGCCCGCCTGGCACGTCACCCGCGTCGTCCTTACACCCTGGACTACCTGGAGCACATCTTCACCGAGTTCGAAGAGCTGCACGGTGACCGCCACTTCTCCGACGACGCCGCCATCGTAGGTGGTACCGCGCGCCTGGATGGCAAGCCGGTCATGGTCATCGGCCACCAGAAGGGCCGTGAAGTGCGCGAAAAGGTACGCCGCAACTTCGGCATGCCGCGCCCGGAGGGCTACCGCAAGGCGTGCCGCCTGATGGAAATGGCCGAGCGCTTCAAGATGCCGATCCTGACCTTCATCGACACCCCGGGTGCCTACCCGGGCATCGACGCCGAAGAGCGCAACCAGAGCGAGGCAATCGCCTGGAACCTGCGCGTGATGGCGCGCCTGAAAACCCCGATCATCGCCACCGTGATCGGTGAGGGCGGGTCTGGCGGTGCACTGGCGATCGGCGTGTGCGACCAGCTGAACATGCTGCAATACTCCACCTACTCGGTGATCTCGCCGGAAGGTTGCGCTTCGATCCTCTGGAAGACTGCCGACAAGGCGTGCGACGCAGCCGAGGCAATGGGCATCACTGCCGAGCGCCTGAAGAGCCTGAACATCGTCGACAAGGTCATCCAGGAGCCGTTGGGCGGCGCCCATCGTGACCCGGTGAAAGTGTCGGAAAGCATCCGCGCTGACCTGATACAGCAGCTGGACATGCTCGGCAAGCTGGACAACGACGCGCTGCTGGCTCGCCGTTACGAGCGCCTGATGAGCTACGGCCTCTGACATACCCAAGGGGCCGCTCTGCGGCCCATTCGCCGGCAATCTCAAGCCATGTGAGGCCCTCATGATCAACCTCACCCCCTGGCTGCAAGCCCCCACCTGGTACATAGCCTTCTCCGGTGGTCTCGACTCCACCGTCCTCCTGCACCTGCTAGCCACCCACGCCCGCAACCACGCTTCCCCCCCGCTGCGCGCCATCCATATCCACCACGGCCTGCAAGCCGCGGCCGACGCCTGGCCTGCCCACTGCCAAGCCATCTGCGACAACTTTGGCATCGAACTTCAGGTCATTCACGTCCAGGTCACTCCCGGCGCCAGCCTCGAACAGGCTGCCCGCAACGCTCGCTATGCCGCTTTCGAGCAAGCCTTGGGCCCAGGCGACATGCTGTTTACCGGGCAGCACCGCGACGACCAGGCTGAAACGCTGTTGTTCCGCCTGTTGCGCGGCGCCGGCCTGCGTGGCCTGGCGGCGATGCCTGCGCAGCGGGCGCTAGGGCAGGGCAGCCTGATCAGGCCGTTGCTGGGTTGTTCACGCCAGCAACTGCATGACTATGCCCGGGTGAACGGGCTTGCATGGATTGAAGACCCTTCGAATAGCGACACACAATTTGCCCGCAACTACCTGCGTGGCGAGGTGTTCCCGCACTTGCAGCAACGTTGGCCGCAGGCCGGCCAGAACTTCGCTCGTGCCGCCGAGCACCTGGGTGAAGCGCTGGGCCTGCTGGACGAACTGGCCCAGAGCGACCTGGCGGCTGCGCAAGAAGGCGCGCCCCTTGCCTGGTCGGGACTGGAATCCCTCGACCTGGCCGCCCTGGTGACGCTGTCGCCGGCCCGTCAGCGTAATGCCGTTCAATATTGGCTGAGCCGGCGCACCCGTCTGCCCGACGCCCGGCATTGGGCTGGCTGGGGCGACCTGCGCGATGCCGCCGCCGATGCCCAGCCCGTCTGGCGGCTTGCCGATGGGGAGCTGGTGCGCAGCCAAGGTCGCATCTGGTGGCTGAGCGGCGACTGGTTGCAGCAGCCTGTCGGCGAACTAGCCTGGCTCAATTCAGCTGCTGCCCTGGTGCTGCCAGGAAACGGCAGGGTGCGTCTTGATGTCGCCGGGCCGCTGGCTGGCCTGCGCATTGCCTACCGCCAGGGCGGCGAAAGGCTGGAGGTCCCAGGGCGCGGCCAGCGCGACCTCAAGCGCCTGCTCAATGAGCAGCAGGTGCCGCATTTCCTGCGTCCGCGCCTGCCATTGCTCTATCAGGGCGGGCGCCTGCTGGCGGTGGCCAACCTGCCCGGGCTGGTGCAGGCGGATTGCCAGCTGCATTGGCAGTTGCCGACCAGCGCGCAAGGTTTGAGATGAAGGGTACATTCCGGTAGACTACCCTCCCTTCTTGATACAACTTCTGTGGCTTCCGCGAAAACACAGGGGTTGCCGATTACCAAGCAGTTTTTTGCTGGGCTGAATTCTGGAAATGACGAGCGAGCTCCATGCCGGGGATACCCCTGGTCTGTACAGACGCGACAGTTTTTCGAGATGCACTGTGATTGACGCAGGTGATCGGGGGCTTCGGCCTTCCTTCGCTTTCTCCGGCGGCGCTGGCCGCCTTAACGCAGACTTCTAGGGTTTTTCATGACGCGCTACATATTCGTCACGGGCGGTGTTGTTTCTTCATTGGGGAAAGGCATTGCCTCGGCTTCCCTGGCGGCCATCCTGGAAGCGCGGGGCCTGAAGGTCACCATGCTCAAGCTGGATCCGTACATCAACGTCGACCCGGGCACCATGAGCCCGTTCCAGCACGGGGAAGTGTTCGTCACCCAGGATGGCGCCGAGACTGACCTCGACCTGGGCCACTACGAGCGGTTCATCCGCACCACCATGACCCAGAACAACAACTTCACCACCGGTCGCATTTACGAGCACGTGCTGCGTAAAGAGCGTCGTGGTGACTATCTGGGCGCGACCATCCAGGTCATTCCGCACATCACCGACGAAATCAAGCGTCGTATCATCAAGGGTGCCGGCGATGCCGACGTGGCCCTGGTGGAAATCGGCGGTACCGTGGGTGACATCGAGTCGCAGCCGTTCCTTGAGGCGATCCGCCAGCTGCGCGTCGAAGTGGGCTCCAAGCGCGCCATGCTGATGCACCTGACCCTGGTCCCGTACATCGCCACCGCTGGCGAAACCAAGACCAAGCCGACCCAGCACTCGGTCAAGGAGCTGCGCTCCATCGGCTTGCAGCCTGACGTGCTGATCTGCCGCTCCGACCACCCGGTCGATGCCTCGTCGCGTCGCAAGATTGCGCTGTTCACCAACGTTGAAGAGCGTGCGGTAATTTCGCTGGAAGATGTCGACACCATCTACAAGATCCCGGGCGTGCTGCACGCTCAGGGCCTGGACGACTTCGTCGTCGAACGTTTCGGCTTGCAGTGCAATGGTGCCGACCTGTCCGAGTGGGACAAAGTGGTCGATGCCAAGCTCAACCCGGAGCATGAAGTGACCATCGCCATGGTCGGCAAGTACATGGAGCTGCTGGATGCGTACAAGTCGCTGATCGAAGCGATGAGCCACGCCGGCATCACCAACCGCACCAAGGTAAACCTGCGCTATATCGACTCGGAAGACATCGAGAACCAGGGTACCAGCCTGCTCGAGGGCGCCGACGCCATTCTGGTGCCGGGCGGTTTCGGCCTGCGTGGCGTGGAAGGCAAGATCACCGCGGTGCAGTATGCCCGTGAGAACAAAGTACCGTACCTGGGCATCTGCCTGGGCATGCAGGTGGCCGTGATCGAGTTTGCCCGTAACGTGATGGGCTGGAAAGACGCCAACTCCACCGAATTCGACCGCAACAGCGGCCACCCGGTGGTCGGCCTGATCACCGAGTGGGCAGATGCCACCGGCGCCGTCGAAACCCGTACCGAGGCTTCCGACCTGGGCGGCACCATGCGCCTGGGCGCACAGGATTGCCAACTGGCCGCCGGCTCCAAGGTGCACGACTGCTACAACAAGGACGTGATCACCGAGCGTCACCGTCACCGCTACGAAGTGAACAACAACCTGCTGCCGCAACTGGTCGATGCTGGCCTGGTGGTTTCCGGTCGTTCCGAAGACGGTGCGCTGGTGGAAGTGGTCGAGTCCAAGGACCACCCATGGTTCGTCGCCTGCCAGTTCCACCCGGAATTCACCTCCACCCCGCGTGACGGCCACCCGCTGTTCAGTGGTTTCGTCAAGGCAGCCCTGGCTCAGAAGAACAAGGCCTGATCAATGACCCAGAAGATCATTCGCGTCGGTAACATCGAGATCGCCAACGACAAGCCGTTCGTCCTGTTCGGCGGCATGAACGTCCTGGAGTCCCGTGACCTGGCAATGAAGGTCTGCGAAGAGTACGTGCGGGTGACCGAGAAGCTCGGTATCCCGTACGTGTTCAAGGCGAGTTTCGACAAGGCCAACCGTTCGTCGGTAACGTCCTACCGTGGTCCGGGCATGGAAGAAGGGCTGAAGATCTTCGAAGAGATCAAGCGCACCTTCAACGTGCCGGTGATCACCGATGTGCACGAGCCTTACCAGGCCGAGCCTGTTGCCAAGGTATGCGACATCATCCAGCTGCCGGCCTTCCTGTCGCGGCAGACCGACCTGGTGGTTGCCATGGCCAAGACCGGCGCGGTGATCAACATCAAGAAAGCCCAGTTCCTCGCACCCCAGGAAATGAAACATATCCTGGCCAAGTGCGAAGAGGCCGGTAACGACCAGTTGATCCTCTGCGAGCGCGGTTCTAGCTTCGGCTACAACAACCTGGTGGTGGACATGCTCGGCTTCGGCATCATGAAGCAGTTCGAGTATCCGGTATTCTTTGACGTGACCCACGCCCTGCAGATGCCGGGCGGCCGTAGCGATTCCGCCGGCGGCCGTCGCGCCCAGGTCACCGACCTGGCCAAGGCAGGCATGAGCCAGGGGCTGGCCGGCCTGTTCCTTGAAGCCCACCCCGACCCGGACAACGCCAAGTGCGATGGCCCATGCGCCCTGCGCCTGGACAAACTGGAGCCATTCCTGGCCCAGCTCAAGCAACTGGATGACCTGGTAAAAAGTTTTCCGACGGTAGAAACCGCGTAAAGCTCATTTCTCGGGTAAAGTAGCGCCCGATCCACCCCTGACCAATCGGTCAGGGGCTCCCTTCACCCGGCCTGCCCACTGCAAACCCGCCTGGTGAACGGCAAGAATTTCTTAAGCTAGGTTGTTTTCGTCAATTCTGGAGTGCTTACAACAATGGCAAAAATCGTCGACATCAAAGGTCGTGAAGTTCTCGATTCGCGTGGCAACCCCACCGTGGAAGCCGATGTACTGCTCGACAACGGCATCATCGGCAGCGCTTGCGCGCCGTCCGGTGCTTCCACCGGCTCGCGCGAAGCGCTGGAGCTGCGTGATGGCGACAAGAGCCGTTACCTGGGCAAGGGCGTGCTTAAGGCCGTCGGCAACATCAACGGCCCGATCCGTGAGCTGCTGCTGGGCAAGGACCCTTCCGACCAGAAGGCCCTGGACCGCGCCATGATCGAACTGGACGGTACCGAGAACAAGGCCAAGCTGGGCGCCAACGCCATCCTGGCTGTTTCCCTGGCTGCCGCCAAGGCCGCTGCCCAGGACCAGGACCTGCCGCTGTACGCGCATATCGCCAACCTGAACGGCACCCCAGGCCAGTACTCGATGCCGGTTCCGATGATGAACATCATCAACGGTGGCGAGCACGCCGACAACAACGTCGATATCCAGGAGTTCATGGTTCAGCCGGTTGGCGCCAAGACCTTCTCCGACGGCCTGCGCATGGGTACCGAAATCTTCCACCACCTCAAAGCCGTGCTGAAGGCCCGTGGCCTGAACACCGCCGTAGGTGATGAAGGTGGCTTCGCCCCTAACCTGGCATCCAACGAAGACGCCCTGGGCGCTATCGCTGAAGCCGTTGAAAAGGCCGGCTACAAGCTGGGCACCGATGTGACCCTGGCCCTGGACTGCGCGGCTTCCGAATTCTACGAAGACGGCAAGTACAACCTGTCTGGTGAAGGCAAGTCGTTCGATGCCGAAGGCTTCGCCGAGTACCTGAAAGGCCTGACCGAGCGCTTCCCGATCATCTCGATCGAAGACGGCCTGGACGAGTCCGACTGGGCTGGCTGGAAGATCCTCACTGACAAGATCGGCGAGAAGGTACAGCTGGTTGGCGACGACCTGTTCGTGACCAATACCAAGATCCTCAAAGAAGGCATCGAGAAGGGCATCGGTAACTCGATCCTGATCAAGTTCAACCAGATCGGCTCGCTGACCGAAACCCTGGAAGCCATCCAGATGGCCAAGGCTGCGGGCTACACCGCGGTGATCTCGCACCGTTCCGGTGAAACCGAAGATTCGACCATTGCCGACCTGGCCGTGGGTACCGCTGCCGGTCAGATCAAGACCGGTTCGCTGTGCCGTTCCGATCGCGTTTCCAAGTACAACCAACTGCTGCGCATCGAAGAGCAGCTGGGTGCCAAAGCGGTTTACCGTGGTCGTGCCGAGTTTCGCGGCTAAGCAAGAGATGGTAAAAAGACAGCAGCCGGAGCTGTAGGAACGTTCTTACTGAACTTTACTGCGTTCCAACGGGTTTCTGTCTACGAAGCCTGGCCTCGGCCAGGCTTCGTGCTATTTGAGACCCCGAAATGCATAGTGTGCGGCGGTCTTTTTAACCTGGATACCTAGATGCGCAGTCCTTATTGGTTGTTCCTCGTCCTGCTCCTGCTGCTGGGTGGCCTGCAGTACCGCCTGTGGGTGGGTAGTGGCAGCCTGGCGCAAGTGACCGAGCTGAAGCAGCAGATTGCCGAGCAGCATGCCGAGAACGAGCGCCTGCTCGAGCGTAACCGTGTGCTCGATGCCGAAGTGCTGGAGCTGAAAAAAGGCATGGAGACCGTTGAAGAGCGGGCTCGCCACGAATTGGGAATGGTCAAAGAGGGCGAAACCCTCTTCCAGTTGCCACAGAAATGATCGATACGTTGCCGGCCTTCTGGGCCGTGATTCCTGCTGCGGGCGTAGGTGCCCGCATGGCTGCCGACCGCCCCAAGCAATACCTGGAGCTGGCCGGGCGGACCCTGCTCGAGCACAGCCTCGACTGTTTTCTTGGCCACCCGGCGCTCAACGGCGTGGTGGTCAGCCTTGCTGAAGATGACCCGTACTGGCCGGCCCTGTGTTGTGCCAGCGACTCGCGCATCCAGCGCGCGGCGGGCGGGCGTGAGCGCGCCGACTCGGTGCTCAACGCTTTGCTGTTACTGCATGCCCAGGGGGCCTCGGACAGCGACTGGGTGCTGGTGCACGATGCCGCGCGGCCAAACCTTGCGCGCAGCGACCTGGACAAGTTGTTGTCGGAGCTGGCGGACGACCCGGTGGGTGGCCTGCTGGCGGTGCCGGCGCGTGACACCCTCAAGCGTGCCGACAGCAATGGCCGGGTGAGCGCTACCGTGGACCGCAGTACCATCTGGCAGGCGTATACCCCGCAGATGTTCCGCCTGGGGGCGTTGCACCGGGCGCTGGCCGAGTGCCTGGTGTCGGATGTGGTGGTGACCGATGAGGCTTCTGCCATCGAATGGTCCGGCCAGGCGCCGCGGCTGGTGGAAGGGCGCAGTGACAATATCAAGGTGACCCGGCCCGAAGACCTGGAATGGTTGCGCCAACGCTGGGCGGGTAGGCGCTGAAATCGCCGGGTCCGCTCTGCGGCCCCCTTTGCCATCAGATCCCGCGATATTCCGGCAACCCCGCCAACCCTTCCTTCAGGTAATCCACCAGTCGCCGCACCTTCGGTGACAGGTGCCGCTGCTGCGGATACAGCGCCCACACCGCCGTATTCGGCGGCTGGTGCGCCTCCAGCAAAGACACCAGCGCACCGCTGTTCAGGTGCTCCAGCACGTAGTAATCCGGCAACTGACACAACCCTATCCCTTGCAGCGCCGCATCCAGCACCGCCTGGCCACTGTTGCAGCGCCAGTTGCCCTGTATTCGCTGGCTGATCTCGCGGCCGTCCTGCTGCAGCGCCCACAAGTCCGAACTGCCCACCAGGCAATTGTGCCGCGCCAGTTCCGACAGGCTGTGCGGCCGGCCGTAACGCTCCAGGTAGGCCGGCGAGGCGCACAGGTACATGCGTCGCGGCGCCAGGCGAGTGGCCACTAGCCGAGAGTCGGCAAGGCGGCCCAGGCGAATGGCCAGGTCCATGCCTTCATGCAGCAGGTCGAGTGTGTGGTTGCTCAGTTCCACATCCACCCGCAACTGGGGGTACAGCGCCATGAACCGTGTCACCAGCGGCACGATGAAGCGCTCGCCGTAGGCTACCGCGCAGGTCATGCGCAGCAAGCCCTTGGGCTCGCTGGCCAGGTCGCCCATGGCGCGCAGGGCTTCTTCGCGGCCATCCTGCAAACGCTGGCAATGCTGCAGAAAGGTCTGCCCGGCCTCGCTCAGGGTTACCCGGCGCGTGCTGCGATACAGCAGGCGGGTCTGCAGGCGCTCTTCCAGACGGGCGATTTGCCGGCTGATGTGCGACGACGAAACCCCCAGGCGTTCGGCGGCTGCAGTGAACTGGCCCGATTCTGCCACCGCGACAAATTCGTCGATGCCTTCCCAGCGGCTGCTCATGGATTATCCCTGTGTGGCAATAATGTTTTGTCTTTGGCCGGATTATTCATCAAAAGGCGGTGAATTACACTGTGAGACTGAATCGCCCCTCTATTTGGAGACCTTTGATGATCAAGTCCCGTGCTGCTGTAGCCTTCGAAGCCAAAAAACCCTTGGAAATCGTCGAAGTCGACGTGGCCATGCCCAAGGCCGGGGAAGTGCTGCTGCGTGTGGTCGCCAGTGGTGTCTGCCACACTGATGCCTACACCCTGTCGGGTGCTGACCCGGAAGGCATCTTCCCGTCGATCCTCGGCCACGAAGGCGGCGCGATCGTCGAAGCGGTAGGCGAGGGCGTGACCTCGGTGGCCGTCGGCGACCACGTGATCCCGCTGTACACCCCGGAATGCGGCAAGTGCAAGTTCTGCCTGTCGGGCAAGACCAACCTGTGCCAGGCCATCCGTGCTACCCAGGGCAAGGGCCTGATGCCGGACGGCACCACGCGCTTCTCGTACAAGGGCCAGCAGCTGTTCCACTACATGGGCACCTCGACCTTCTCCGAGTACACCGTGCTGCCGGAAATCTCCGTGGCCAAGATCCAGAAAGAAGCCCCACTGGAAAAAGTCTGCCTGCTGGGCTGTGGCGTCACCACCGGTATCGGCGCGGTGCTCAACACCGCCAAGGTCAAGCCGGGTGACACCGTGGCCATCTTCGGCCTGGGCGGCATCGGCCTGTCGGCGGTGATCGGTGCGGTCAAGGCCAAGGCCGCGCGCATCATCGCCATCGACATCAACCCGGCCAAGTTCGAGATTGCCCGCCAACTGGGTGCCACCGACTGTATCAACCCGAAAGACTACGACCGCCCGATCCAGGAAGTGATCGTCGACCTCACCGACGGTGGCGTGGACTTCTCCTTCGAGTGCATCGGCAACGTGCAACTGATGCGCGCTGCTCTGGAATGCTGCCACAAGGGCTGGGGCGAGTCGGTCATCATCGGTGTAGCCGGTGCCGGCCAGGAAATTGCCACTCGTCCGTTCCAGCTGGTCACCGGGCGCGTCTGGCGTGGTTCGGCGTTCGGCGGCGTGCGTGGCCGCAGCGAGCTGCCGAGCTACGTGGAAATGTCCGAAAAGGGCGAGATTCCGCTGGATACCTTCATCACCCATACCATGGGCCTGGAAGACATCAACAAAGCCTTCGACCTGATGCATGAAGGCAAGAGCATCCGCAGCGTGATCCACTTCTGAGGTGTGCCATGAGCCTGGATAACATCTCCTGCCAGAAGAGCTTTGGCGGCTGGCACAAGCGTTACCGGCATCACTCCAAGGTGCTGGGTTGCGACATGGTGTTCGCCGTGTACTTGCCGCCGCAGGCCGAGCAGGGCGAGAAGCTGCCGGTGCTGTACTGGCTTAGCGGCCTCACCTGCACCGACGAGAACTTCATGCAGAAGGCCGGCGCCCAGCGCATGGCAGCTGAGCTTGGGCTGATCATCGTGGCCCCCGACACCAGCCCGCGTGGCGAACAGGTGCCGGGCGACCCGGATGGCGCCTGGGACTTCGGCCTGGGGGCCGGCTTCTACCTCAACGCCACCCAGCAACCCTGGGCCCAGCATTACCGCATGCATGACTATGTGGTGGAGGAGTTGCCGGCGCTGATCGAGGCGCACTTCCCGGCTTCGGGCGAGCGCAGCATCAGCGGCCACTCAATGGGTGGGCATGGCGCGCTGGTGTGCGCCTTGCGCAACCCGGGGCGCTACCGCTCGGTGTCGGCGTTCTCGCCCATCAGCAACCCGATGGATTGCCCCTGGGGCGAGAAGGCTTTCAGCCGCTACCTGGGTGAAGACCGAGCGCGCTGGCGCGAGTGGGATGCCAGCATCCTGCTGGCTGAAACACCGGCCGGCGAATGCCCGCCCTTGCTGGTTGACCAGGGCGACCGTGACGACTTCCTCGAGAAGCAGCTCAAGCCTGAAGCGCTGGAGCAGGCAGCGCGAAAAGGGGGCCATGAAATGACCCTGCGTTTGCAGCCGGGCTATGACCACAGCTACTACTTCATTGCCAGCTTCATCGAAGATCACCTGCGCCATCATGCGGTGGCACTGGGGCGGGTGTAAGGCGTAGCTGGGGTGTTTGCCCCATCGCAGGCAAGCCAGCGCCCACAGGTACTGTGCATGGCTCCAGGGCCATGGGGGCGAGGTGGGCACTGGCTTGCCGGCGATGGGCTGCGAAGCAGCCCCAATGCTGCAAAAGCAGGTAGAATCACGCCCTGACTCATTCAGGGCGTTTTTCTATGCGTATTGGCCATGGCTACGATGTGCACCGGTTCTGCGACGGTGATTTCATTACCCTGGGCGGGGTGCGTATCCCCCACAAATACGGCCTGCTGGCCCATTCCGACGGCGACGTGCTGCTGCACGCCCTGAGCGATGCCTTGCTGGGCGCTGCGGCGCTGGGCGACATCGGCAAGCACTTCCCCGACACCGACCCACAATTCAAGGGCGCCGACAGCCGCGTGCTGCTGCGCCATGTGGTCGGCATCGTCAAGGCCAAGGGCTGGAAGGTCGGCAATGTCGACGCCACCATCGTCGCCCAGGCGCCGAAGATGGCCCCGCACATCGAGACCATGCGCCAGCTGATCGCCGAAGACCTGCAGGTTGAACGCGACCAGGTCAACGTCAAGGCCACCACCACTGAAAAGCTGGGCTTCACTGGCCGTGAGGAGGGGATTGCCGTGCATTCGGTCGCCCTGCTGCTGCCAGCATGACCGAGCAGGAACTGCTGGGCCCGCGCGCATCGGGCGAACCCTTGGGCACCGCCGTCCTCAAGGCAGTGGCTGAAGACTTCCAGGTTGACGAAGTACTGGACATTCCGCTGTCCGGCCAGGGTGAGCACCTGTGGCTGTGGGTCGAAAAGCGCGACTTGAACACTGAAGAGGCCGCCCGCCGCCTGGCGCGCGCCGCAGGCGTGCCGGCGCGCGCTATCAGCTACGCCGGGCTCAAGGACCGTCAGGCCCTGACCCGTCAGTGGTTCAGCCTGCACCTGCCGGGCAAGGCCGACCCGGACCTGTCGCGTGCTGAAGATGCCAGCCTGCGCGTGCTCAAGCAGGTGCGCCACCAACGCAAGCTGCAGCGCGGCGCGCATTCGGCCAACGGCTTCACCCTGCGCCTGACAGCCCTTGCTGCTGACCACCAGGCTGTGGATGCCCGCCTGGCACAGCTCAAGCAGCACGGTGTGCCCAACTATTTCGGCACCCAGCGTTTCGGCCACGGCGGGGGCAACGTCCATGATGCCCTCGACTGGGCCGCGCGCAAGGCGTTGCCCGAGCAGCGTAACGTGCGTTCGCGGTTGCTTTCGGCCGGGCGCAGCTACCTGTTCAATCAGGTGCTGGCTGCACGTGTCGCCGAAGGTAGCTGGGCGCAGGCCCAGGTCGGCGACTTGCTGGCGTTCACCGACAGCCGTAGCTTCTTCCCGGCCGGTGAGGCGGAATGCGCCGACCCACGCCTGGCGATTCTCGACCTGCATCCGACCGGCCCGATGTGGGGCGAGGGCAGTTCGCCCGCAGGCGGCGCCACCGCGCAGCTGGAAAATGCCGTGGGCGAGCGGCAACAGGCACTTTGTCATTGGTTGGCCCAGGCGGGCATGGATCACGAACGGCGTATTTTGCGGCTCCCTATTGGCGGCCTGACATGGCATTATCCCGAGCCTGATATCCTGCAACTGGAATTCGTCCTGCCGGCCGGATGCTTCGCCACCGTGGTGGTGTGCGAGGTCGTGGATCTGGTGTCGGCAGGGCAGACGGACAGCCCATGCGTATTCTGATTTCGAACGACGACGGTGTCACCGCACCCGGCATCGCCGCGCTGCACGCTGCGCTGGCGGATTACGCCGAGTGCGCGGTGATTGCCCCGGACCAAGACAAGAGCGGCGCCAGCAGTTCGCTGACGCTGGACCGGCCACTGCACCCGCAGACCCTGGCCAACGGCTTCATCAGCCTCAACGGCACACCGACCGACTGTGTGCACCTGGGGCTTAATGGGCTGTTGCCGCAGGCGCCGGACATGGTGGTGTCGGGGATCAACCTCGGTGCCAACCTGGGTGATGACGTGTTGTACTCCGGTACAGTCGCCGCAGCGTTGGAAGGCCGTTTCCTTGGTGGCACGTCGCTGGCGTTTTCGCTGTTGTCGCGCCAGCCGGACAACTTGCCGACGGCGGCCTACATCGCCCGTCGCCTGGTCGAGGCACAGTCGCGCCTGGTGCTGCCGCCACGCACCGTACTCAACGTCAATATCCCCAACCTGCCGCTGGAGCACATCCGTGGCATCCAGCTGACCCGCCTCGGTCACCGGGCGCGGGCGGCGGCACCGACCAAGGTGGTCAACCCGCGCGGCAAGGAAGGCTACTGGATCGCCGTGGCCGGTGATGCCGAAGATGGCGGCCCGGGCACCGACTTCCATGCGGTGATGCAAGGCTTTGTCTCGATCACTCCGCTGCAGCTCGACCGCACCTTCAATGATGCCTTCGAGCAGCTCGACGGTTGGCTGGAGGGCCTGCTCTGATGCGCGAGGACGATATGCTGCGGCGTGGCATCGGCATGACCTCCCAGCGTACCCGGGAGCGGCTGATCCAGCGCCTGTGCGAAGAAGGGGTGTCGAACACCAAGGTGCTCGACGTGATTCGTCGTACCCCGCGTCACCTGTTCGTCGACGAGGCACTGGCGCATCGTGCCTATGAAGACACCGCGCTGCCGATCGGCCACAACCAGACCATCTCCCAGCCATTCATGGTTGCCCACATGAGCGAGCTGCTGCTAGAGGCCGGCCCGCTGGACAAGGTGCTGGAGATCGGCACCGGCTCGGGTTACCAGACGGCGATACTGGCCCAGCTGGTGGAGCGGGTTTTCTCGGTGGAACGTATCAAGGTGCTGCAGGACCGTGCCAAGGAGCGTCTGGTGGAGCTGAACCTGCGCAATGTGGTATTCCGCTGGGGCGATGGTTGTGAAGGCTGGCCGGCGCTGGCGCCTTACAACGGCATCATCGTCACTGCGGTGGCGCCGGAAGTCCCCCAGGCACTGCTTGACCAGCTGGCGCCCGGTGGCCGCATGGTCATACCGGTAGGGCCGGCCGGCGAAACGCAGCAACTGATGCTGATCGTGCGCGAGGAGCATGGGTTCTCCCGCCGTGTGCTGGGTGCTGTGCGTTTCGTGCCGCTGCTCAATGGCCCGCTGGCCTGAGTGCAGCGTCGAGCTGGGTGCTGCGGGCATGAGCTGCACGGTATTTTTGCGCCGGTGGCGAATTCTTGTAGCTGCGCCCTGTCTATCTGGCGGAGCGAAGCGCTAGCACACAGCGCGCACCGCGGCTTTGCTACAGCCTTTTGCATCAGCCTGCCATTACCGGCCGGCTTGGTTATAATTGCAATAATATTGCATTTCTTGTCTTCATATCGTTTTTCGGCACCATGAGGGGAGCGCGGGTGGGTCACACAGTCATTCGGCAGCGCAAGGATGGGTCGGGTTTAAAGCTTCTGTTGATTGCACTGGCCATGGGCACGCTACTGGTGGGTTGTTCGAGCACCAGTAATACCAGCGCGCGGGTGGTCGACCGCAACAACACCGTGCCCAAGCGCCCGGCGGTGACGTCCGGGCAGTACATCGTCAAGCCTGGTGACACGCTGTTCTCCATCGCCTTCCGTTATGGCTGGGACTACAAGGAGCTGGCCGCACGCAATGGCATCTCGGCGCCTTATACCATTCGCCCAGGCCAGGCGATTCGTTTCAGCAGTGGTTCTAGCAGCAGTACCACGGTGGTGTCCAACCCGTCCTCGTCGAGCCGCACCACGGTCACGCGGCGGCCTGTGGGGGGCACGTCCACGTCGCCTGCCAGCACCGGCAAACCGGCCACGCCTGCCCCGTCCAGCAGTGCGCCGGTGGTTGCCACCGTGCCGGCTGCGGAGCGCGCGGTAGGCGGCTGGACCTGGCCAGCCAACGGTGTGCTGATTGGAAAATTTGCTTCAAACGGTAGTTTGAATAAAGGCATTGATATCGCCGGTGATTTGGGACAGCCTGTTTTTGCTGCGTCTGATGGTGCGGTGGTGTACGCCGGGAGTGGTTTAAGGGGCTACGGCGAGCTGATCATCATCAAACACAGCGATACCTACGTCAGTGCCTACGGCCATAACCGCAGGCTGTTGGTTCGGGAGGGGCAGCAGGTCAAGGCAGGGCAGTCGATTGCTGAAATGGGGTCTACAGGCACAGATCGGGTGAAGCTGCATTTCGAGATTCGCCGCCAGGGCAAACCCGTCGATCCACTCCAGTTCCTGCCACGCCGTTGATCGTTGTACCCGGCCTGTTCCTGTGATGTAGAGGGGACAGGCTCCAGCGCTGCCAGGGAAAAAGGTGCCGCTCGAGTCTGAGTTCGAACTCAGCAAAGGACTATAACAATGGCTCTCAGTAAAGAAGTGCCGGAGTTTGACATCGACGATGACGTCCTCCTGATGGAGACGGGTATCGTTTTGGAAACGGATGTGGTGTCAGACGAACCTGCTGTATCTTCGGTTCGGACGAGGGCCAAGTCGGGCTCTTCACTCAAGCAACACAAGTACATCGATTACAGCCGGGCGCTTGATGCCACCCAGTTGTATCTCAACGAGATCGGCTTCTCGCCCCTGCTTTCACCAGAAGAGGAAGTGCACTTCGCGCGCTTGTCGCAGAAGGGCGATCCTGCTGGCCGCAAGCGCATGATCGAAAGCAACCTGCGCCTGGTTGTCAAAATTGCCCGTCGTTACGTGAACCGCGGCCTGTCGCTGCTCGACCTGATCGAGGAGGGCAACCTGGGGCTTATCCGTGCGGTCGAGAAGTTCGACCCGGAGCGTGGTTTCCGTTTTTCGACCTATGCGACCTGGTGGATTCGCCAGACCATCGAACGGGCGATCATGAACCAGACCCGCACCATCCGCCTGCCGATCCACGTGGTCAAGGAACTGAACGTCTACCTGCGCGCCGCACGCGAGCTGACCCAGAAACTCGACCACGAACCCTCACCGGAAGAAATCGCCACGCTGCTGGAAAAGCCAGTCGCCGAGGTCAAGCGCATGCTGGGCCTGAACGAGCGGGTGTCTTCGGTGGACGTGTCGCTTGGCCCGGATTCGGACAAGACCCTGCTCGACACCTTGACCGACGACCGCCCCACCGACCCGTGCGAACTGTTGCAGGATGACGACCTGTCGCAGAGCATCGACCAGTGGCTGGGCGAGTTGACTGACAAGCAGAGGGAAGTGGTGGTGCGTCGCTTTGGCCTGCGTGGGCATGAAAGCAGCACCCTGGAAGATGTAGGGCTGGAGATCGGCCTGACCCGGGAACGGGTACGGCAGATCCAGGTAGAGGGGCTCAAGCGTTTGCGCGAGATCCTTGAGAAGAACGGCCTGTCCAGCGAGTCTTTGTTCCAGTAGCGAAGGCCTGTCACCCAAAACGCCCCGATGACCTCGGGGCGTTTTTGTGTGTGTCATTTGAAAATGTTGGGATACGCGATCATCCGGGCAATCACGGTCTCTTGTGGGAGCAGCCTTGTGCTGCGAATGGGCTGCAAAGCAGGCCCAAAATCTGCCGGGTAAACAGATAGCTAATGTGTACTGCGCTACCTCAGTAACATTGCGTGTAAGCCTTTTCTTACTTGTTTTGTAAGCTATCTATGCAAGCCTCAGTACATCATTGTCGCTTCCAGCCTGTGCATTTTTCCAAGCCATTGAAAAACATGACTTATTCGGCTGTGAGGAAATGTGTCCCCAGCAATACCTTGTGAGGTTTCGCGCTTGCCCGCCCGGCTCAACCCGCTAATATTCGAACTGTGCACAGGGACATGCACAGGCTTTCAGGACGAAGGCCAAGGACGTCGCAAGAAGCGATTTCATCAGGATGATGTTAGGGACAAGCAGGGACTACGGAAAAAATGTGGGCGGGTCAAACCGCCCCTTTTTTTTGCCCGTAAAAAACCAGAAAAGGCCCCGAGGGGCCTTTTCCGTGTCCGGGCGCTATCAGCGCTCCAGGTCTGCAATCTTGCCAGTCTTGCCGTCCCACTCTTCAGCGTCAGGCAGGGCTTCCTTACGCTCGGTGATGTTTGGCCAGACTTCCGCCAGCTCGGCGTTCAGCTCGATGAAGTTCTCCATCCCGGCAGGGATTTCGTCTTCCGAGAAGATGGCTTGCGCCGGGCATTCCGGTTCGCACAGTGCGCAGTCAATGCACTCGTCCGGGTGGATGACCAGGAAGTTCGGGCCTTCGTAGAAGCAGTCCACCGGACAGACTTCCACGCAGTCGGTGTATTTGCATTTGATGCAGTTGTCGGTGACGACGAAGGTCATTTCTAGTTCTCTCCTCAGGCGACGGCGGCGGCCCTTCCTCTCAGGGCCGCGCGGTTTACAGGTATGTGGCTGCAGGCCAGGCTAATAACCTGCAGCACCAGCAAACCGCGGCGGATTCTACCAGCTTGTAGTGGGCGCCGTTATAACAGGTTCTTTAGTTGATATAGCATTTCGATAGCTTGGCGCGGGGTCATGTCGTCCAGTTGCAGCTTGCCCAGCTTCTCGATGGCTGGGTGTGGCAGGCTGGCGAACAGATCGCTCTGGTGCGGCACCTGTGGCACATCCCTGGCCTTTTCGGCCGGGGCTTGCTCATGCGGCAGGCTGGTGGTTTCCAGGCGCGCCAGATGTTCCCGGGCACGCTGGATCACCACACCCGGCACACCGGCCAGTTGTGCCACGGCCAGGCCGTAGCTCTGGCTGGCAGGGCCAGGCAGTACGTGGTGCAGAAACACGATGCGTTCGTTGTGCTCGGTGGCATTCAGGTGCACGTTGGCCACCAGTGGCTCACTTTCCGGCAGCACGGTGAGCTCGAAGTAGTGAGTGGCGAACAGCGTATAGGCGCGCAGCTGAGCCAGGCGCTCGGCCGCAGCCCACGCCAGCGACAGGCCGTCGAAGGTGCTGGTGCCGCGGCCCACTTCGTCCATCAGCACCAGGCTGCGCTCGGTCGCGTTGTGCAGGATGTTGGCGGTTTCGCTCATCTCGACCATGAAGGTCGAGCGCCCGCCGGCCAGGTCGTCACTGGAACCGATGCGGGTGAAGATGCGGTCGACCAGCGACAGCTCGCAGCTGGCTGCCGGCACGAAACTGCCGATGTGCGCCAGCAGCACGATCAAGGCGGTCTGGCGCATGTAGGTGGATTTACCGCCCATGTTCGGGCCGGTGATGATCAGCATGCGCGTGCTGTTGTCCAGGCCCAGGTCGTTGGCCACGAACGGCGTGGTCAGTACCTGCTCCACGACCGGGTGACGGCCTTGCTCGATGCGCAGGCACGGCTCGTCGACGAAGCGCGGGCAGTTCAGGTCGAGGGTCAGCGCACGTTCGGCCAGGTTGCTGAGCACGTCCAGTTCGGCCAGGGCGGCAGCGCTGTCCTGCAGCGGCGCCAGGTGGCTGATCAGGGTTTCCAGCAGGGCGTCGTAGAGCATCTTCTCACGGGCCAGAGCGCGGCTCTTGGCTGACAGCGCCTTGTCCTCGAACACTTTCAGCTCGGGGGTGATGAAGCGCTCGGCGCCCTTGAGGGTCTGACGGCGGATGTAGTCGCCCGGTGCCTGCTCGGCTTGCTTGGTGGGCAGCTCGATGAAGTAGCCGTGTACACGGTTGTAGCCGACCTTGAGGTTGGCAAGGCCGGTGCGGGCCTTTTCCCGGGCTTCCAGGTCGATCAGGAACTGGCCGGCGTTCTCGCTGATCGCCAGCAGCTCGTCCAGCTCGTTGTCATAGCCGGCCTTGAGCACGCCGCCGTCGCGGATTACCGCCGGCGGGTTGTCGATGATCGCCCGCTCCAGCAGGCTGGCCAGTTCCGGGTAGGTGCCGGTAATGGCTGCCAGGCGCGCAAGGTGCGGCGCCTCCAGCTCGGTCATGGCGTTTTGCAGTTCGGGCAGGGCGCCCAATGCATCGCGCAGGCGCGCCAGGTCGCGTGGGCGGGCATTGCGCAGGCCGATTCGGGCGAGGATACGCTCGATGTCGCCAATTTCTTTCAACTGTGGCTGCAGCTTCTCGAAGCGGTAGCTGTCGAGCAGGCAGCGGATCGAGTCCTGGCGTGCTTGCAGAACCTTGAGGTCGCGCAACGGGCGGTTCAGCCACCGGCTCAGCAGGCGGCTGGCCATGGCGGTCTGGCAGCGGTCGACCACCGATTGCAGGGTGTTGTCACGCCCACCCGCCAGGTTGACGTCCAGCTCCAGGTTGCGACGGCTGGCGCCATCGAGGATGACCGTGTCGTCCAGGCGCTCATGGCGCAGGCTGCGCAGGTGCGGCAGGGCGGTGCGCTGGGTTTCCTTGGCGTAGGTCAACAGGCAGCCGGCGGCACCGATGGCCAGGGTCAGCTTGTCGCAGCCAAAGCCCTTGAGGTCCTTGGTCGCGAACTGTTGGCACAGGGCCTTGCGTGCCGAATCGCGGTCGAAATCCCATGGCGCACGGCGGCGGGCACCGGGGCGTTTTTCGGCGGGCAGGTCACGTGGCCAATCGTCTGGGATCAGCAGTTCGACAGGGTTAAGGCGCTCAAGCTCGGCCAGCAGGTTTTCCCAGCCTTTGATTTCCTGCACGCTGAAATTGCCGCTGGTGATGTCCAGCACCGCCAGGCCAAACAGGCGTTCATCACCGAGCAGCGCGGCAATCAGGTTGTCGCGGCGCTCGTCCAGCAGCGCCTCGTCGCTGACGGTGCCTGGGGTGATGATGCGTACCACCTGGCGCTCCACGGGGCCCTTGCTGGTGGCCGGATCGCCAATCTGTTCGCAGATCACCACCGATTCGCCCAGCTTGACCAGCTTGGCCAGGTAGCCTTCCAGCGAATGGAACGGAATCCCGCACATGGGGATGGACTGGCCGGCCGACTGCCCGCGCGCGGTCAGGGTGATGTCCAGCAGTTTTGCGGCCTTCTTTGCGTCTTCGTAGAAGATTTCGTAGAAGTCGCCCATGCGGTAGAACATCAGCTGGTCCGGGTGCTGGTTTTTCAGCTTCCAGTACTGCTGCATCATCGGGGTGTGTGCGGAAAGATCTGACATTCAGGGCCTTACAGCGGGTGATCTGGTTGGCGATGGTAAACCGGCAATGGTACAGGCTTTTTTGTTGCGATGCAGGCGCAGGCTTCGGGGCATGTGCGCGCAGCCTGGCGGGCAATGGTGGAGCTGTGCGGCGTTAGCCTCTAAAATGCGCGGCCCTCGACGAACGCCTGTAGCCATGACGTGCACGATGAATGTGTCCAGCCCTGTCCCTTATGTTAAGCAACAGCTGATCTACCTCCTGTACGGCGAGCGCCGGATCTATCAGCTGGAGGCCAAACTCAGCATCCTCACCGCCGTGGCGCGCTGCAACCCGGCAGAGCTGCCGGTGATCCGTGTGCTTACCGACCAACCACAGGCCTTTGTCGGTTGGCCGGTGGAAGTGATCACGCTGGATGAGCAGACCCTGCAGGCCTGGACCGGTGACGGTGGCTACACGCACCGGCGCAAGGCCTGCGCCATTGCCCAGGCGGGGCAGTGGGCGGAAAAAACTGTGTTTATCGATACCGATACGGTGTTCCTGCAATCGCCGCTGAAGCTGTTCAGTCAGGTCGATGCCGGACAATTTCTGGTCGACGAGGTGGAAACAAGCTGGGCCGAAGCTTTGCGCAGCAGCGACTACCTTCGCTTCAGCGCGGGGCTCGCCGAGGCAGGAAGTGCGCCGGCCGATGATTTGCGGCTGTGCAACAGCGGTGTCATGGGCTTCACCCGCTGCAATGTCGGCATTGCTGAACGCGCCATCCCGCGCATCGATGCCTGGACACCCTATACCGGTGACCTCCACACCATCGAACAGATTGCTTTTTCCTTCGAATTGCACGGGGCGAAGGTCAATGAAGCGCGTGGCGTGATCAGCCATTACTTCGCGATGAAGCAGTACGTGCATGCCATCCTGGAAATTTTCTTTGCCAGGCACGGCGAAGGCTTCCATCCACAGATGCCAAGGCTGGCCCTCAAGGTGCCGGCACATCGCCCTGTCCCTTCGTGGCTGGCGCGGCTCTCGGTAAAATGGAGCCTCAAGCGTGTGCCTCGGGAGCTGCGTGGCATCGGCCGTAAGCTGCTTTACGGCAGTGTGATGAGCGGCGACGACTACCAGCGTGCCTGCAAGGTGATCTGGTGGCGTTCGGCGATTGATGACATGCGCAAGCAAGGTGGTATCGACTGGAACCAGGATTGGCCAGCAGGGCTGCCGCGCCTGGGGCGGCGTGACGAGCGTGCGTTCAGCGAAATTGCCCGGGAGAGCCTGAAGGTTTCCTGAGCCAGGGGCCGCGGCAGGGTGATAGGGTAGAGGGTAGCCTTCCAGGAGCCTGACATGGACCCGATCACCACACTTGCCACCCGCCTGGGTGAACACTTGCGTCGTTTCAACGCACAGGTGGCTACCGCCGAATCCTGCACCGGCGGTGGCATTGCCGAAGCCATCACCCGTATACCTGGCAGCTCGGCCTGGTTCGAGGTGGGCTACGTGACCTATTCCAACGCCCAGAAAACCCGCCTGCTGGGCGTGCCCCCCGCCTTGTTCGGCCAGGTTGGTGCAGTCAGCCAGGAAGTGGTCGAAGCCATGGTCCGAGGGGCCCAGGCCGCCAGCGGCGCCCGCTTTGCCGTGGCGGTAAGCGGTGTGGCCGGGCCGGATGGTGGTTCGCCAGCCAAACCGGTAGGTACCGTGTGGCTGGCTTGGGGCGATGGCAACCGCGTGTTCAGCGAGCGCCGCCAGTTCGACGGTGACCGCGAAGCCGTGCGCCGACAGACGGTGATCGCCGCGTTAGACGGCTTGTTACAGCTTGGCGCCGAGTAAATCGACGACAGGGGTTTGCGCGAGCGCCTGCCTGTGGAATAATACTGGCTACTTATACAGGTATTCCGGCCATCAGGGCCAAGTCGAACACGTGAGGATTTCAATGGACGACAACAAGAAACGCGCCTTGGCTGCGGCCCTGGGTCAGATCGAACGCCAATTCGGCAAAGGCGCGGTCATGCGCATGGGTGATCACGAGCGCCAAGGCATTCCTGCCATTTCCACCGGCTCGCTGGGCCTGGATATTGCGCTGGGCATCGGCGGCCTGCCAAAAGGTCGTATCGTCGAGATCTATGGCCCGGAATCGTCGGGTAAGACCACACTGACGCTGTCGGTTATCGCCGAAGCCCAGAAGAACGGTGCCACCTGCGCCTTCGTCGACGCCGAACACGCCCTCGACCCTGAGTACGCCGGCAAACTGGGCGTCAACGTCGACGACCTGCTGGTCTCGCAGCCGGACACCGGTGAGCAGGCCCTGGAAATCACCGACATGCTGGTGCGCTCCAACGCCGTTGACGTGATTATCGTCGACTCCGTGGCTGCGCTGGTGCCGAAGGCCGAGATCGAAGGCGAAATGGGTGACATGCACGTGGGCCTGCAGGCTCGTCTGATGTCCCAGGCGCTGCGCAAGATCACCGGTAACATCAAGAACGCCAACTGCCTGGTCATCTTCATCAACCAGATCCGTATGAAGATCGGCGTGATGTTCGGCAGCCCGGAAACCACCACTGGTGGTAACGCCCTGAAGTTCTACGCCTCGGTGCGTCTGGACATCCGCCGTACCGGTGCGGTCAAGGAAGGCGACGAGGTGGTCGGCAGCGAAACCCGCGTCAAGATCGTCAAGAACAAGGTCTCGCCGCCGTTCCGTCAGGCCGAGTTCCAGATTCTTTACGGCAAAGGTATTTACCGTAACGGCGAGATCATCGACTTGGGCGTGTCTCAAGGCCTGGTCGAGAAGTCGGGTGCCTGGTACGCCTACCAGGGCAACAAGATCGGTCAAGGCAAAGCCAACGCTGCCAAATACCTGGCCGAGAACCCGGCTATTGGTGCCGAGATCGAGAAGCAGATCCGTGAAAAGCTGCTGAAAGCCGGTGCGGGTGCTGAAGCCAGCAAGGCTGCCGCCGCTGATGCCAGTGCTGACGATGTGGCTGACGCCGAAGCCGGTTATTGATTGCGCGGTAGATAGCCAACATGTCCGCCGTACTCGACACCCCCGTCGCCATTCGGCGGACAGCCATGGACCTGCTCGCCCGACGCGAGCACGGTCGCGTCGAGCTGACGCGCAAGTTGCGTCAGCGCGGTGCTTCGGATGAGCTGATCGAGCCTGAACTCGACCGGCTTGCCGAAGAAGGGCTGCTTTGTGAAGCCCGCTACCTCGAAAGCTTCATCAGGTACCGTTCCAGCGCTGGCTATGGCCCTTTGCGAATTCGCGAGGAGCTGGGGCAGCGGGGTCTGGCGCGTGCTGATATCGAGCAGGCGTTGCGCGAGAGCGAGGTGGATTGGCGCGAGCGCATGCGTGATGTCTGGCAGCGCAAGTTTGCCGGGCAGCGCCCACAGGATCCGCGCAGCCGCGCCCAGCAAACCCGGTTTCTGGCTTACCGGGGTTTTCCCATGGACATGATCGGCCGCCTGCTCAGCGGGCGTGAGCTCGACGATTACTGACCACTCTGATTGTTTAGTGCCTGTGAGATCGAGCGCCGCCCGCGCGGCGCATCGCGAGCTGCGCTCGCTCCTACGTTTGTTTGGGGCGAGTCATGCCTGTGACAGGCGCGCGCGACCGCCTTGTTTGTACGACACGATATCGCGCCATGCACCGAGGCGTCCGCGCACAAATCCCACAGAAATAACTGGCCCGAAACAAACGTAGGAGCGAGCGCAGCTCGCGATGCGCCGCGTGGGCGGCGCTCGGTCGCGCAGGCGATAAAACTGTCGTGGCGAACGCTTCAACGCCCCGCATCAGCTCACCTTCAACGCCTCCCTGGCTCGCTGCGTGGTATGCATGGGTTGCGGTTTGGCCCAGTTCTCCGACAAGTTGATGAAATCCACCAGCTCGCGCAGCCGGCCCTGGTCCCGGCCGGTGAAGGCAAATGACAGCCGGGTCAGGTGGTTGAAGTTGCCCACTTCATGTTCCGCACTGCTGTCCGCTTGCTGGTGAAACTTGCCACTCAGGCGCAAGTCTGCAAAGCCTTCCTGGATATCAAACAGCGCTGCTTCGCTGAGCGGGTGGTGCATGCGGATCACAAACTGGTTCTTAAGCCAGCGGCTGGAGTGGTAGTTGCTATAGAACTGGTTGATTTCCTCCACGGCCTCATCGGCACTGTGCACCAGGCGCAAGAGCTTCAGGTCGCTGGGCAGGATATAGCGGTTTTCTTCCAGTTGGCGGCCGATGAAGTCCAAACAGTCGCGCCAGAAACTGCCGCCGGGCGAGTCCAGCAGCACCACTGGCACCAAGGGGCTCTTGCCGGTCTGGATCAGCGTCAGTACTTCGAGCGCTTCATCCAGTGTGCCGAAACCGCCCGGGCATAGCACCAGGCCGTCAGCCTCTTTGACGAAGAACAGCTTGCGGATAAAAAAGAAATGGAAGGGCAGCAACTTGTCGGTGCCATCCACGGTCGGGTTGGCGTGTTGCTCGAAGGGCAAAGTGATGTTGAAACCCAGGCTGTGGTCGCTGCCAGCGCCCTCGTGAGCGGCGGCCATGATGCCGCCGCCGGCGCCGGTAATGACCATCAGGTCGGCGCGCGCCAGGGTGGCGCCCAGCTCGCGGGCCAGGGCGTACATCGGGTGCTCCAGCGGGGTGCGCGCCGAGCCGAACACGGTCACCTTGCGCCGGCCCTTGTAGCGCTGCAGCGTGCGGAATGACTGGTCCAGTTCACGCAGGGCCTGCAGGGTGATCTTGGCGCTCCAGCGGTCGCTGTCGTCATGAGCCATGCGCAGGATGGTCAGCATCATGTCGCGATACAGCGGCAGGTTGGGGCTGTCGGGGGCTACCAGTTGCAGTTGTGCGTCGATGTTGCTCAGGTCGATATTGTTGTCGCGGAAGTGGCTGAACAGCAGGTCATTCGCTTGGTAAGGCATGCAACGTCTCCTTCTGCACCAATACCTCTGACCTCAATCTAGACCCTCGGGCCGGTTCGTGCCGGGCTGTTTGGTGCAGCCGCCCGTCGGTATGTGGCCACCGGCAGCAGGGGTTTGGTTAACTGGTGAAGCGAAACGTATCGATGCAGGAGGTGGCGGTATGCATCGCTTGATCATCGAGGTGGACCGGCAGCTCTACCAGCAGCTGGAGGATGCGGCTCAGGTGCATCACTTGAGCCTTGAGGACGAGTGCTGTCGCAGGTTGGCGGGGTTGGAGTGCCAATCGCGCTACTTGCAGGCGTTATTGGCCGAGATGCGCGCCGATGCCGCCGAAGGGCATTGGCGCGCCCGCGAGGACGAGAAGGTGTAGCTTGAACAGCTGTGGTTATTTCTTCTTGTTACCGGCCACGCAGTTGGCATTGTCGAAGGCCTGGTCCATGATCGGCTGGTTGGTCTTGTACACCGTGAAGCGGTAGACCATCACCGCGCCCTTGGACATCAGGTTGCGGAAGCCGCTGTTGCGACAGACGCTGTCGCCCAGCTGGCTGCGTACCTGAGCGGGATTGGCCCGCATGCGCTCGGCGTGGCTCTCGCGTACGCTCAGGTGGTTGACCAGCGCCTTGCCTTCCACCGTGTAGCCTTGGTCGAGGATGTCCTCGTTGATGGCGCGTGGGGTACCGACGCTGCTCTCTTTGGCGACCTTCTGCAATGTCCTGTTCAGGTCGTAATCCTGCTTGGAGGCTGCCTGGGCTGCCAGTGGCAGAGCGAGTAGCAGGCTCAGGGCGGGGACGATAAGGCGCAGCATGAATCTCTCCTGGTTCGATGACTGGCGCTTTGACATGCGCAGGTCTGCAGTGTTCCATAAAACGATACTGTGGCTGCAATTGGGGCCGTGCAAAGTCCCATCGCGGGCAAGCCGGCTCCCGCAGGTGCACGGCAAGCATCGATTATAAGGCGCGCCTTGCCAGCTGCACAGCAAATGCCCCCTGTTCTGGTAAACTGGCCGCCTTGTTTTTTCCGAGCCATCCTTGTGCCCATTTCCAACCTGTCCAAAGGCCTGTCGGCATGAGCCACGCGGTAGCGCGCCTGCGCGCCGAACGCCTGGCCCGCAGCAACAAGCCCTTCATTGCCCGTGGCTCGCGTGCCGAACGCTGCCCGGATTGCCGGGTCATCGCCACCCATTGCCTGTGTGCCTGGAAGCCCAGGGTGCAGGCCGAGTCGGGCGTGTGCCTGCTGATGCACGACACCGAGCCGTTGAAACCCACCAACACCGGCTGGCTGATTGCCGACCTGATCGAAGACACCTGGGCCTTTGGCTGGCTGCGCACCTCGGTCGACGAACGCTTGCTGGCTTTGCTGGACGACCCGACCTGGCAGCCCTATATCGTCTTCCCCGGTGAGTTCGTGGCCCAGCAGCGGGTGGTCAGCGAGGTGGCGCGTGAGCCGGGCAAGCGCCCGCTGTTCATCCTGCTGGATGCCACCTGGACCGAAGCCCGCAAGATGTTCCGCAAAAGCCCGTACCTTGACCGCTTCCCGGTGTTGAGCCTGCAGGCCGAGCAGATGTCGCGCTACCGGCTGCGGCGCTCCAAGCGCGACGATCACTTCTGCACGGCAGAGGTCGCAGCCATGTGCCTGGACCTGGCCGGCGACAGTCAGGCCTCCCAGGCGCTGGATGCCTACCTGGATGTATTCAGCCTGCACTACCTGAGCGGCAAGCGGCGCCTGCCGCTGGATGATCAGGACGATACCCACCAGCGTTTGCATACCTTCCTATAGTCCAAGGGGCACAACCCCTGCTTTGGTTCATAATGACGGGGCTGGCAGCCAGGGTGGGCGAGACGGCAGAGCAATGGCTTGACCGCTCTGGACCGTGCTCGGCATCCTTGGCGCCGATTCCCCGCCGGGCGCTTCTCATACCCCCGAGTGCCTGGCATAGAACAGGATCCTTAGATCGATGGCCACTTACGAAATCCTGATTGCCGATGACCACCCGCTGTTCCGTGGCGCCCTGCGCCAGGCCGTTACCCTTGGCCTGGGCCCGGATGTGCGCCTGGTCGAAGTCGCGAGCATTGCCGAACTGGAAACCCGCCTGAGCGAAAAAGCCGACTGGGACCTGGTGCTGCTGGACTTGAACATGCCGGGTGCTTATGGTTTTTCCGGGCTGGTGCTGCTGCGCGGGCAATACCCGCAGATCCCCGTGGTGATGGTGTCGGCGCAGGAAGAGGCCGCCGTTGTGGTCAAGTCCCGCGAGTTTGGCGCCAGTGGCTTCATTCCCAAGTCCAGCACCCTGGAAGTGATCCAGGAGGCCGTGCGCAAGGTGCTCGATGGCGAGGTCTGGTGGCCGCCGCAGGCGTTCGAAAAGGTCGATGTCTCTGCCGAGGCCAAGGCCGCCAGTGAAGGCCTCGCCAGCCTCACGCCGCAGCAGTTCCGCGTACTGACGATGGTCTGCGAGGGCCTGCTGAACAAGCAGATTGCCTATGAACTGAGTGTCTCCGAAGCCACTATCAAGGCGCATGTGACTGCGATTTTCCGCAAGCTGGGCGTACGTACCCGCACCCAGGCCGCGCTGCTGCTGCAACAACTTGAATCGGTTGCCAGCAACTGACTGCGCGTGGCTTCACGCTTTTTTGACCCGTGCCGGTCTAGTCTGCTGGCCTTTCTGTTGTGAAGTGACTCACATGACATCGCCATTCAAGGGCCAGACCGGCCTGAAACGCATCTTCAACGCCGCCGGCTACTCGCTGGACGGCCTGCGCGCCGCCTTCAAGGGTGAGGCCGCATTCCGCCAGCTGGTGCTGCTCAACGTGCTGCTGATCCCGATCGCCTTCTGGTTGCCGGTCAGCCGTGCGGAGCGGGCGATCATGATCGCGGTGTGCTTGTTGGGGCTGATTGTCGAGTTGTTCAACTCCGCGGTGGAGGCGGCCATCGACCGTATCTCGCTGGAGCGCCACCCGCTGTCGAAAAACGCCAAGGACATGGGCAGCGCCGCGCAACTGGTGGCAATGACCATGGTGGCGCTGGTGTGGGGCGTGATCCTGCTTTAAGCGATCGGCGGCAGCACGATTTCATCACTGCGGGTATAGCCCGCAGTGAAGTTGCGGCACAGTTCCAGAAACTCGCGCATTGCAGAGGTCTGGTACTTCTGTTTGTGCCAGATGAAGTAGAACTGGCGCATCAGGTCCAGTTCCGGCGTTTCTACCGGTACCAGGCTGCCTCGGCGGAAGGCGTCACGCAGCGCCAGGCGCGAAATACAGCCAATGCCCAGGCCCGATTCCACCGCGCGCTTGATCGCTTCGGTGTGTTCCAGCTCCAGGCGGATGTTGAGGTTGGCGCGGTGATGGCGCATGGCCTGGTCGAAGGTCAGGCGCGTCCCGGAGCCTTGCTCACGTAAAATCCACGCCTCTTGCGACAAACTTTCGATATCGGCACGGCCCAGCTTGGCCAGCGGATGCTGCGGTGCGCAGAACACCACCAGCTCGTCCTCGACCCACGGCTGCACTTCCAGGTCCGGGTGGTTGCAGTCGCCTTCGATCAGACCCAGATCAATTTCGTAGTGCGCGACCTGTTGCACGATGTGCACAGTGTTCTGGACATGCAGTTTGACCTGGCTTTCCGGGTGGGTCTGCATGAAGCTGCCGATCAGCAGGGTGGCCAGGTAGTTGCCGATGGTCAGTGTGGCGCCGACCGCCAGCGAACCGAAGCCGGACTTGCCGTTTAGCAGGTCTTCGATTTCCTTGGCCTGGTCGAGCAGGGCCACGGCTTGTGGCAGCAGTTGATGTCCCAAGGCGTTCAGGGCCAGGCGCTTGCCGGCACGGTCGAACAACTGGCAGCTCGATTGCCGCTCCAGCTCGGTGATGGAAGTGCTGGCGGCCGACTGCGACAACGCCAGCAGGCTAGCGGCCCGAGAGACGCTTTGATGCTGTGCGACGGCGACGAAGACCTGCAGTTGACGAAGTGTGAATCGCATATCTATATAACCGATAACACATATCTTGATAATTCAGTTAACAGATATTGTCGCTGCCCCTAAACTATCGCGCAACTGCGCGTTTTGCGCGCCGCGTTTTTCTTCAGGAGCCCCATCGATGAGCAACATGAACCACGAACGTGTCCTCAGTGTGCACCACTGGAACGACACCCTGTTCAGCTTCAAGTGCACCCGCGACCCGGGGCTGCGCTTCGAGAACGGTCAGTTCGTGATGATCGGCCTTCAACAGGAAAGCGGCCGTCCGCTCATGCGTGCCTATTCCATCGCTTCGCCGAACTGGGAAGAGCACCTGGAGTTCTTCAGCATCAAGGTGCCGGATGGCCCGCTGACTTCGCAGCTGCAGCACCTGAAGGAAGGCGATGAAATCATCATCAGCAAGAAGCCTACCGGTACCCTGGTGCTGGACGACCTGAACCCGGGCAAGCACCTGTACCTGCTGAGCACCGGCACTGGCCTGGCGCCGTTCATGAGCGTGATCCAGGACCCGGAAACCTATGAGCGCTTCGAAAAAGTGATCCTGGTGCATGGGGTGCGTTACGTGAACGAAGTGGCCTACCGCGAGTTCATTACCGAGCACCTGCCGCAGAACGAGTTCTTCGGTGAGTCGGTTCGCGAAAAGCTGATCTACTACCCGACCGTGACCCGCGAGCCGTTCGAGAACCAGGGCCGTCTGACCGACCTGATGCGCAGCGGCAAGCTGTTCAGCGACATTGGTCTGCCACCGATCAACCCGCAGGACGACCGTGCGATGATCTGCGGCAGCCCGAGCATGCTCGACGAGACCAGTGAAGTGCTGGACAGCTTCGGCCTGAAAGTCTCCGCCCGCATGCGCGAGCCGGGTGACTACCTGATCGAGCGTGCCTTCGTCGAGAAGTAAGGCGCAGGCTGGTACAGGAAGGCGACCCCCGGGTCGCCTTTCTTATGCCTGAAAGTTGTATATGGGCTGCACCGGCCCTTTCGCGGGGCAAGCCCGCTCCCACAAGGATGCTACTGGGCCTGTGCGAATGGTGTCCCTGTGGGCGCGGGCTTGCCCCGCGAAGAGGCCCGCACAGGCCGTGCACAATCTATTCGACGCGAGTTTCACCGCTATACACCAGAATCTCCCGGCAGCGTTTGCACAGGTACCGCCGCCCCTGGCGCACCAGCTTGTGACGCTGGGCGGTAAACGGGAAATCACCCTGTGGGCATGGGCAGCGGTAGATGTAGCGGGTTACCACACGCCGTTGCACTTCATAGTCGTGGCAACGGTTGGGTGGCAGTTCATACACCCCGCGCATGATCAATTGCCATTCTTCGCCATGGGCCTGGATGCGGTCGCCAAACAACTGGTGGGCCACCAGGTGCGCCACTTCGTGGGCAACGGTCTGGCGCAGGAAGTCTTCCTGGTTTTCCCGGTAGAGCTGCAGGTTGAAGCGCAGCAGGTTCTCGTGCAGGTGGGCGACGCCGGCTTTTTGCCCGCGCAGCTTGAAGCTGACTTCCGGGCGCGAGAAGGGGCGTTTGAAAAAGGTTTCGGCTTGCTGGTAACAGGTTTCGACGCGTTGTCTGAGCAGCTCGGGCATGGTGGGGCGGTTCTCCTGACCGGGCATTATGCCGCAAGCACTGGCGGGCTGCCGAGCCACCGGTCAGCGCACAGCCAGGGGCCGCCTTGCGGCGGCCCCTGGTTGATGCCCCAGTGTTGGTTGAGTCTGTTCTAGTTGGTGTAGACGGGCCCCACGCCCAGTCCCCAGATGATGACCGTGGCAGCCATGATCGCCACCAGCACCACAAGGCCCACCGCCAGCACGGAGCTGGAGAACAGGAAGCCTTCGTCGGACGGTATGTTCATGAACGTCGGCAGGCCGACATACAGCAGGTACACCGTGTAGCAGATGGCGGCAGTGCCGATCAGCATCCCCAGCCACAGGTGCGGGTACAGTGCCGCCAGGCCACCGATGAACAGCGGTGTAGCGGTGTAGGTGGCAAAGGCGATGCACTGCGCCATGGACGGGTTGGCATCGTAGGTGCGGGCCATCCAGTGGATGAACGCGCCCATTACCGCCACCCCGGCGAGCATGGCCAGGTACGACATGATGCTCATCCAGATGGCACTTTCCATGGTCAGCATCACAGCCGGCCGGTCACCGATGACCCAGCCCACCTGGGTAGTGCCGATGAAGGCCGAAATGGCAGGGATGGCTGCCAGGATCAGGGTGTGCGTCAGGTACATGTGGCTGATGGTTTCTTCTTCGCCACGAATTTCCCGCCATTCCTGATCGGGATGGGTAAACAGCCCCACAACGTGATGAATCATGCCGATCACTCCTCTCAATGTTGCCAAACGCCCCCCAAATGGAGCGCAAGCGGCCCGAGGCCCGAACACCGATGCAAGCGGTAATGTGGCCTTATGTCGCAGTATAGGAAGCGGTTACCGGCACGAACCGTGCTTTTTAGAGCAAATTGCGCTGTCAGTGGGGCTGTTGATTACATCGAAGTCTTTATCGGAATGCCTACAGCGATGCTGCGTTTGTGCGTAAAATAGCCGGCTTTTGTCACACCTCGCGGATCCAAGCGCTATGGGCACCCTTTCGGTCAACCAGAACAAACTGCAAAAACGCCTGCGTCGTCTCGCCGGCGAAGCCATCACCGACTTCAACATGATCGAGGATGGCGACAAGGTCATGGTCTGCCTGTCCGGCGGCAAGGACAGCTACACCATGCTCGACGTTCTGTTGCACCTGCAGAAGGTGGCACCGATCACGTTCGAGATCGTCGCGGTGAACATGGACCAGAAACAGCCGGGCTTTCCAGAGCACGTGCTGCCGGCTTACCTCAAAGAGCTGGGCGTCGAATACCACATCGTCGAGAAAGACACCTATTCGGTGGTCAAGGAACTGGTGCCCGAGGGCAAGACCACGTGCTCGCTGTGCTCGCGCCTGCGCCGTGGCACCTTGTATACCTTTGCCGACGAAATCGGCGCAACCAAGATGGCGCTGGGGCACCACCGCGACGACATCGTCGAAACCTTCTTCCTCAACATGTTCTTCAATGGCGCGCTCAAGGGCATGCCGCCGAAGCTGCGCGCCGACGATGGCCGCAACGTGGTGATCCGCCCGCTGGCCTACTGCAGCGAGAAGGACATCCAGGCCTACTCGGACATGAAGCAATTCCCGATCATCCCGTGCAACCTGTGCGGCTCGCAGGAAAACCTGCAGCGCCAGGTGGTCAAGGACATGCTGGTGGAGTGGGAGCGCAAGCACCCGGGCCGTACCGAAAGCATCTTCCGTGCCCTGCAGAACGTGGCGCCGTCGCAACTGGCCGACCGCAACCTGTTCGACTTCACCAGCCTGAAAATCGACGAGAACGCCACGCCGCGTTTCCTCGACGTGCTGAACATCTGAGCCGATGCGCGACTATCAGTGGTTGCATGAGTACTGCCTGAACCGCTTTGGCTCGGCCCAGGCGCTGGAGGCCTTTCTGCCGCAGCCGCGCACGTCGGCGCAGCTGCGCGGCATCAGCGACGACCGCTACCTGTCGACCTTGGCGCTGCGCGTGTTCCGCGCCGGGCTCAAGCACAGCCTGGTGGATGCCAAGTGGCCAGTGTTCGAGCAGGTGTTTTTCGGTTTCGACCCGGAGAAGGTGGTGCTGATGGGCGCCGAGCACCTGGAGCGGCTGATGCAAGACGAGCGCATCATTCGCCACCTGGGCAAGCTCAAGAGCGTGCCGCGCAATGCGCAGATGATCCTCGACGTGACGAAGGAGAAGGGCAGCTTTGGCGCCTTCATCGCCGACTGGCCGGTGACCGACATTGTCGGCTTGTGGAAGTACCTGGCCAAGCACGGCAACCAGCTGGGTGGGCTGTCGGCGCCGCGTTTCCTGCGTATGGTTGGCAAGGACACCTTTATCCCCACCGATGACATGGCGGCGGCGTTGATTGCACAGAAGGTGATCGACAAGCAGCCGACCAGTCAACGCGACCTGGCCTTGGTGCAACAGGCGTTCAACCAGTGGCATGCAGAGAGTGGGCGGCCGCTGTGCCAGTTGTCGGTGATGCTGGCGCATACCGTCAACCATTGAGATTTGTGTTGGCCTTTTCGCGGGCATGCCCGCTCCCACAGGTCCAGCGCAGGCCTCAAGTGTGGCGCGATCCCTGTGGGAGCGGGCGAGCCCGCGAAAAATTCAACTCCCTTCGCCCGCCATGCGCCGCTCATGCTGGAACTTCCAGCGCACATACAGCAGCCCGGCAATGAACAACCCCAGGCTCAGCAACACTTCAAGCCAGCCAAAAATCGCCCGCGCCGGGTCAAATGCCGCCAGCACGCCCTTGATGAAATAGATATTCACCACGAAACAGGCCCAGGCATGTGCCCGGGCGCTGCCTGTCAGCATGCCCGGCAACAGCAGCAGTAGCGGCACCAGCTCGATCGCCAGAATCACCCCGACCCGTGCCCCATGCAGGTTGGCAAACCACAGGTTGTTCACCACCAGCAGGGCGATGAGGCCGAAGAAGAACGCCAGGCTCAAGGCCCGTGTCAGGCGCAGGCGCGGTGCCAGCCATTCCAGCGGCGGCAACACCTTGGGCTTTTTAGCCACGCGCGGCCTCCAGGGCTTTGGCTGTGGTGGCCAGGCGTTGGCCCAAGGCACGACACAGGGCGGTCTCGTGCTGGTCAAGTTCGCGTTTGCCATCTGCACCTGCATGGTGGCTGGCGCCGTAAGGCGTGCCGCCGCCGCGGGTTTCCAGCAAGGCCGACTCGCTGTACGGCAGGCCCATCACCAGCATGCCGTGGTGCATCAATGGCAGCATCATCGACAGCAGGGTGGTTTCCTGGCCGCCGTGCAGGCTGGCGGTAGAGGTGAACACACCCGCCGGCTTGCCGACCAGTTCACCACCCAGCCACAGGCTGCTGGTGCCATCCAGGAAGTACTTCAGCGGCGCCGCCATGTTGCCGAAGCGGGTCGGGCTGCCCAGTACCAGGCCGGCGCAGTGGCGCAGGTCGTCCAGGGTGGCGTACAGCGCCCCGCTGGGCGGGATGTCCGGGGCCACCGCTTCACATTCGGTAGAAATAGCGGGCACTGTGCGCAGGCGAGCCTCCATGCCGGCCAGTTCGATGCCGCGGGCAATATGCCGGGCCATTTCACTGGTCGACCCATGGCGGCTGTAATACAGCACCAGGATGTAGGGGGCGCTCACGGCAGGATCTCCAGCACTTTTTCCGGTGGGCGGCCAACCACGGCCTTGTCGCCGGCAACCAGAATCGGCCGTTCGATCAGTTTGGGGTGCTGGGCCATGGCCTCGATCAGCTGCGCGTCGGTCATTGCCGGGTCGGCCAGGTTCAGCGCTTTGTATTCGTCCTCGCCAGTACGCAGCAATTGGCGTGGGGCGATGCCCAGCTTGTCGAGCAGTGCCTTGAGGGTGGCCACGTCGGGCGGGGTTTCCAGATAGCGCACGATGGTCGGTGCCAGCCCGCGGGCTTCGAGCAGTTCCAGCGCGCCGCGGGATTTCGAGCAGCGCGGGTTATGATAAAGCGTGAGGTCAGTCATGTCGGGTCGCATCCAGCTGGGTGTGGCGGCTATTCTAACCGCAGCGACTGACCAATTTGCTTTAAAACTCGAGAAGGATTGACCCATGGCAAGGCGTCTGGCAGCAGTACTGGCCATCACCGCGAGCCTGTTGCTCGGTGGTTGCGGTGCCGATTATGGCGTGGACCAACACGGTAATACGGTTAAGGCCGAACAGATCGAAGGGCACTGGCTGGTGCTCAACTATTGGGCCGAATGGTGCGGGCCGTGCCGTACCGAAATCCCGGAATTGAACGCGGCGGCCAAGCAGTGGGCGGCCGATGGCATCAAGGTGGTGGGGGTGAACTTCGATGGCTTGCAAGGGCAGGACCTGAAACAGGCCGCTGAAACCCTGGGCATCGGTTTTACCGTACTGGCCCAGGACCCGGCCGAGCGTTATGACCTGCCCCGCAGCGAGGCGCTGCCGGTGACCTACATCATCGATGACAAGGGCAAGGTGCGTGAGCAGTTGATGGGCGAGCAGACCCTGGAAGGGCTGCAGGCCAAGATCAAGGCCCTGAAAGGCGCCTGATGCAGTTGGGGCCGCAAAGCGGCCCCGGCAATCCTCAGCCTTCCTCAGGCCAGAACCGCAGTGGCTTGCCTTCGGCGGGCCAGAAGCGCATCTGCTCCACCGGCGACACATCCCAGCGCTCTACCGTTTCCAGCGCCTGCAAAAAGCGCTTTTCCTGCTCCATCAACGCCGGTGCGCACAGCTTGCGGGTCTTGCCGACCTTGCCGAAGCTCAGGCGCTCACCCTCCAGCGTATACGGCGCAAACCAGTGGTTGCAGCCGGCATTGCCATAGGCGCGGCCGTCGCTGGCCAGGGTCAGGGTCAGGTGGCTGTAGTCGATCAGCGGGCGTTCGCCAATCCACTCCAGCACGTAGCTGCGCTCCTGTTGCAGTTTTGAAGGTTGTGCGGCGCAGCCGAGCAGGCTGGTGGTAATCAGCACGCCGGTCAGCAGATTTTTCACTCGGCGCTCTCCTGGCAACGCGGGCACAGGTGTTTTTCGCCACGGCTGGCCCAGCCCAGTTCGGCGATACGTGCGTTGGCGGCGGGCTGGCGGGCTTTCTTGCCCAGCTTGGCGTCCACGGCAAATTCGAAATCCAGCACGGCGTCGCAGCTGTCGCACTCAACCTGCCAAGTGAGGATTTCCAGTTCGTTGAACACGGGCCCGCTGGCCACGGCAACCCACTGGCCGCGCGGGTTGATCAGGTGGCGCACGCTGTCCACGGTCAGTCGCATGGACAAGTCCTTGCTGCCCTTGAGGGTCACCAGCAGGGTGTCGCCTTTGTGCATCGAACCGCCGTTGCCGGTGACCTGATAGCGGCCCGGCACCAGTGCACGGCACTCGATCAGGGTGTGTTGCGGGTTGAAAAGGGTGTAGCGGAAATCGTGCTCGACCATGGGTCCTCCAGAAATGCCGCGTATCCTAGCACTAACCCATGACCAGATTCTGTGGATTGCCTGCCGCCCAGCGGTTGATGTTGTCCAGCGTGGTGGCGGCAATGGCGTCCAGCGCTTCGCGGGTAAGGAAGGCCTGATGGGCAGTGATGATCACGTTGGGGAAGGTCAGCAGGCGGGCCAGTACATCGTCCTGCAGGGGCAGGTCGGAGCGGTCCTCGAAGAACAGCTGGGCTTCTTCTTCGTAGACGTCCAGGCCCAGGTAGCCAAGCTGGCCGCTTTTCAGCGCGTCGATCAGTGCCGGGGTATCGACCAGTGCGCCACGCCCCGTGTTGATCAGCATGGCGCCGTGCTGCAGTTGCGCCAGGCTTTGTGCATTGATCAAATGCCGGGTGTGCTCGGTCAGCGGGCAGTGCAGGCTGATGATACGGGCTTCGCGCAACAGCTCGGGCAAGGTCAGGTAGCGCGCGCCAAGGGCCAGCAGCTCTGGGTTGGGGTAGGGGTCATAGGCCAGCAGCTGGCAGCCGAAGCCAGCCATGATACGGGCGAAGGCGGCACCGATCTGGCCGGTGCCGACCACACCGACGGTTTTGCCGTGCAGGTCGAAACCGGTCAGCCCGTGCAGGGTGAAGTCGCCTTCGCGGGTGCGGTTGTAGGCCCGGTGCAGGCGCCGGTTGAGGGCCAGGATCAGTGCCACGGCGTGTTCGGCCACAGCGTGCGGCGAGTAGGCCGGCACGCGCACCACGGCAAGGCCCAGGCGCTGGGCAGCGGCCAGGTCGACATGGTTGTAGCCGGCCGAACGCAGGGCGATCAGGCGTGTGCCGCCTTCGGCCAGGCGCTGGAGCACCGAGGCGTCGAGTTCATCATTGATGAAGGCGCAAACGGCTTCGTAGCCGCTGGCCAGGGCAGCGGTGTCGAGGGTCAGGCGGGCGGGCTGGAAATGCAGCTCCAGCGCGCTGCCGCTGGCGGCCCGGGTGAAACTTTCCTGATCGTAATGCTGGCTGCTGAACAACAGGACGCGCATGGTCAGGCTCCTCCTACAAATGCTGCGTAGGCCACAGCAACGGCCATGCACTCAATCTGGCCTGCGCCGCTAGCCGGCTGATCGCACCGTCCAGCTCATCCAGCGCTTGCTGTGCCTGTGGGTGGTCCTGCTTGAGCAGGGTTTCGCTGCGCTGACAGGCTGCGCGCAGCTGTGGCACACCACAATAGCGCGAGGCACCGTTAAGGCGGTGTACCTGTTCTATCAGGGCATTGCGGTCGTCTGCCTCGCGGGCGGCGCGTATGGCATCGCGGTCGGCGTCCAGCGAGGACAGCAGCATGCTCAGCATGTCGGCCGCCAGGTCCGCCTTGCCTGCCGCCAGGCGAAGGCCTTCTTCGGGGTCGAGCACCTTCAGGTCATCACTGCTGGCCAATGGCTCTGTCTGCGCCTGTTGCGGCACGCCCAGGCTCAAACCAGTCCACTTCATCACCACTTGCGCCAGTTGCCGCTCGCTGATCGGCTTGGTCAGGTAGTCGTCCATGCCAGCGTGCAGCAGTGCGCGCTTTTCGTTGGCCATGGCATGGGCGGTGAGGGCGACGATTGGCAAAGGGTTACTACTTTGGGTGTTTTCCCAAAGGCGAATCTGCTCGGTGCAGGCGCGGCCATCCATGCCGGGCATCTGCACGTCCATCAGCACCAGATCGAACGGCTCGTCCTGCACGGCCTCCACCGCTGCATAGCCGTTGTCCACGGCCAGCACCTGGGCGCCCAGGTCCTCGAGCAGGGTTTGCACAAGCAGCAGGTTGGCGGCGTTGTCGTCGACGCAGAGAACCTTCGGCTGGCGCTGGCCATTGATGTTGTGCGCCTCGCTCTGTGGACGGCGCGGTTGCACCAGTTCCATCAGCAGACGGCGCAGTTTGCGGGTGCAGGTGGGCTTGGACAGCAACTGGCCATGGCCGTTGGGCAGGTAGGGGTGATAAAGCGCCTGCTCGGTGGTGGGGCACAGCACCACGCACTGGCAATGGTAACGCTCAAGTTGCTGGTGATAGTGGCCCAGTTGTTCGGGCGACAGGTTGCCCATGTTCGCCCCGAGCACGGCGAACTCGAACGGCAGGCCGGCCTGGCTGGCGGCCTGTACCGCCTGCAGCAACTGCTCGTAGGAGGCGAACAGGCTGACGCTGAGGCCGCAGTCCTCCAGCTGGTGTTCCAAGGCCTGGCGCGCCAGCTCGTGGCCGTCGACGATGGCTGCGCGGCGGCCCAGCAGCGGCTGCAACGGCTGCTCCTCGAGGTCGTCGTGGGCTTTTGGCAGGTTGAGGCTGATCCAGAACTGCGACCCCTCGCCCGGGGTACTGTCGACACCGATTTCGCCACCCATCTGCTCGATCAGGCGCTTGGAAATTACCAGCCCCAGCCCCGTGCCACCGGGTTGGCGGGCCAGCGAGTTGTCGGCCTGGCTGAAGGCCTGGAACAGCGTGCGCACCTCCTGCGGTGACAAACCGATACCCGTGTCCTGCACGCTGATGCGCAGCTGCGCGCTGTCCTCGTGCTCGTCTTCGAGCATGGCGCGCACGACGATGGTGCCTTCGCGGGTGAACTTGATGGCGTTGCTGACAAGGTTGGTGAGGATCTGCTTGAGCCGCAACGGGTCGCCGATCAGCGAAGAAGGGGTGTCGCGGTAGATCAGGCTGAGCAATTCCAGCTGCTTGGCGTGGGCGGCCGGGGCGAGGATTGTCAAGGTGTCCTGGATCAGGTCGCGCAGGTTGAAAGGAATGCTGTCGAGCACCAGCTTGCCGGCCTCGATCTTGGAGAAATCGAGGATTTCGTTGATGATCCCCAGCAGGTTGTCGGCTGACTTCTCGATGGTGTTCAGGTAGTCCAGCTGGCGTGGCGTCAGCTCGCTTTTCTGCAGCAGATGGGTAAAGCCCAGGATGCCGTTGAGCGGCGTGCGGATTTCGTGGCTCATGTTGGCCAGGAACTCCGACTTGATGCGGCTGGCCTCAAGGGCCTCTTTGCGCGCCATGTCCAGTTCGATGTTCTGGATTTCGATGGTTTCCAGGTTCTGGCGCACGTCTTCAGTGGCCTGGTCGATGCTGTGCTGCAGTTCTTCGTGAGCGTTTTGCAGGGTTTCGGCCATGCGGTTGATGCCACGGGCCAGCTCGTCCAGCTCGTGGCTGCCCATGGTCGGCAGGCGTTCTTCGAGGTGGCCGTCCTTGAGTTGGTTGACCGCGTGTTTGATGCGCTCGATGGGGTCGTTGATGGTGCGGCTCATGCGCAGCGCCAGCAGGCCGCTGAGTACCAGGCAGGCGAGGATCAGCAGCAGGCTGGTGAACAGGTTGCGGTAGCCGCGCAGCAGGGTGCCGTCGTGCGACAGCTCGATCTCGACCCAGCCTAGCAGGCGCTCGGCTTCGGCCGGCACGGCATCGGTGGCGAGGTCGCGGTGGTGGCCGAACACGGGCATCAGGTAGCGGGTGGCGTCATTGCCGCTGCGTTGCAGCAGTTGCGTGCCAGTGCCTCCGCTGGGCGGCTGGTTGAGCATGCTCGGGCCCGCGTGGGCCAGGCGCGTGCGGTCCGGGGCCAGGAATGCGACTGCGCGCACATCGGCCTGTTCCAGGGTCTGCGCGGCGATGCGCTCCAGCTGTGCGGGCGCAAGCCGGGCCATGGCGGGTGCAGCCAACGGCGCCAGCTGCTCGGCGATCATCTTGCCGCGTTGCAGCAACTGGGTACGCAGGTCGTTCTGTTGCAGCCAGGTAAAGTAACTGCCGAGCACCAGGGCCATCAGAGCGGCCGGCAGCAGGGCCAGCAGCAGGACCCGGCTGCGGATTCCCAAACGATCGAGCACACTCGCCTCCTGTCATGTGCCTGGACGCCGTCAAGCGATGACGGCCAAGCCGGGAAGTTACTCCGCCTGCAGCGCTATTGCACCTCTTTAGTGGCTGTTTTGCACCATTGCCGGGGCATTGGTCACAGGGCGGTTGCCTGGCGGGTATTGGATGCTCAATAATCGCGCAATTGAGAATGCATGGCAGTTGCCAATGAATCCTGTAGCTATTTACAACTCCAACATCCTCGCCATCGAGGACGACCCGGTTCTGGGTGCCTATCTTCACGAAGAGCTGCAACGCGGCGGCTTCCAGGTAACCTGGTGCCGAAATGGGCTGGAGGGGCTGGAAACGGCGGGTCGCCAGGTTTTCGATGTGGTGCTCATGGATATTTTGCTGCCCGGGTTGAACGGCCTGGATGCCTTGGCGCAATTGCGCAAGCGCAGCGCGACGCCGGTGATCCTGATGTCGGCGCTGGGTGCCGAGGCCGACCGCATCAGCGGCTTCCAGCGCGGGGCCGACGATTACCTGCCCAAGCCGTTCAGCATGGCCGAGCTGCAGGTGCGCATCGAGGCAATCTTGCGCCGGGTAGCGCTGGAGCGCCGTCACCAAGCCCCGCTGGAGCATGCCGCCTGCGGCGAGCTGCAGTTTGACGAGGGCTTGTGTGACGTACGCCTGGACGGTCGCCTGGCGGGCCTGACCCCCAGTGAATACCGGCTGTTCGACATCCTGAACCGCAACTTCGATGATGTCCTGAGCAAGCCATTCCTGTACCAGCAGGTGTTGCAGCGTGGCTATTCGCGGCATGACCGCAGCCTGGACATGCACGTCAGCCAGATCCGCCGCAAGCTCAAGGGCATTGGCTATCACGAACGGCAGATCCGAACCGTGTGGGGCAAGGGTTATGTCCTCAGCGCCAGCGAGGCGGAGTGATCCCCCATGCTTGACCGCCATTCGCTGTTCTGGAAACTGGCCATCCTGCTGGTGGGCTTCTGCCTGCTGATGATCGGCCTCAGTTACACCTGGGGCCGGCACATGGAAATCCAGAATGCCTTCCTCTCGGAGCCGGCGCGGCAGGTGTTGCGTGGCTATGCCGGCGAGGCTGAACAGGCCTGGCGCAGCGGCGGCCGGGCAGGGCTTGACCAGTGGGTGGCGACGATGCACCAGCGCGAACGGGGCTGGGTTGGCGTGCTCGATATCAACCTGAGGCCGCTCGACAGCGCCACCCTCGACCCGCAGATCATGCAGCGGCTGACGCGCCTGCGGGGTGTCGACTGGCCGATGAGCCGGCGCAGCGTCGACCAGCCGTGGGTACGTATACCGTTCCCGGGGGCGCCTGAGCAGGGCATGGTGGTGATCGAACTGCCACAGCGGTTCAATCCGGACCAGTACCGGTTGCTGTGGCGCATCGTCACCAACGGCGTCATCCCTGGCCTGTTCACCTTGCTGTTGTGCGTGGGCCTGTACCGCATGTTGATCGTGCCGCTGAATCAGCTTCGCGAGCAGGCCAATGCCTGGCGCGCCGATCAGTTATCGGCTCGCCTCGACTCGCGCACTATCGCACGCCATGACGAGCTGGGCGAACTGGCCCGCGCCTTTGACCAGATGGCCGAGCGCCTGCAGGGCACGGTGGCCATGCAGCAGCAGTTGCTGCGCGACCTGTCCCACGAAATGCGCACACCGCTGAGCCGCTTGCGGGTGGCATGCGACGGCGAAACCGACCTGCAGCGCCTGCGCGAACGCCTGACCCGTGAAGTGGACTGCATGCAGCAGTTGGTGGAGGACACCCTGCAGTTGGCCTGGCAGGACGCCGAACGTGCGCCGATGAACCTGGAGCCCATCGAAGTCCACGCGCTTTGGGAACTGCTGGCAGAGAATGCCAGCTACGAAAGCGGCTGGTCTCCCGCGCGCCTGCGCTGCGAAGTACCGGCCGACTGTTGGGTGCAGGGCAACCTCAACCACTTGGCCCAGGCACTGGAAAACATCTTGCGCAACGCCATTCGTCACTCGCCGGCCGAGGGGGTGGTGCGGCTGGGTGGTCAGCCCGAAGGCAGTTATTGGCGGCTGTGGCTGGAGGACGAGGGCGGCGGTGTGGCTGAAGAAGACCTGGAGCGGATCTTCGCCCCGTTCTCGCGGCTGGACGGTTCTCGGCCGGGGGATGGGGGGTTCGGCCTGGGCTTGAGCATCGCCCGCAGTGCCATTCAGCGCCAAGGCGGCACTTTGTGGGCGCAGAATGGCAAGCGTGGGCTGCGGCTGTGGATGAGGTTGCCGTTACATGCGCCGGCCCCTTCGCGGGTAAACCCGCTCCCACAGGGTCACCACTACGCTTGAGGCCAGTGGAGTACCTGTGGGAGCGGGTTTACCCGCGAAGAAGCCCGCACAGGTTCGCGTTATAGCTTGTAGCTATATACACCACAGATTGCGTGATATGGCCGCGAAGGGTTTGCCGGTATGATAGGCGCCCCTGCCGTCCGGATTGTGAAATACACCATGACCTTGCAGTACCCAACCATCGCCGATTGCGTCGGCAATACGCCCCTGGTTCGCCTGCAGCGCATTGCTGGTGAAACCAGCAACACCCTCCTGCTCAAGCTCGAAGGTAACAATCCTGCCGGCTCGGTGAAGGACCGCCCGGCGCTGTCGATGATCACCCGCGCCGAATTGCGTGGCCAGATCAAGCCCGGCGACACCCTGATCGAAGCCACGTCCGGCAATACCGGTATTGCCCTGGCAATGGCGGCGGCGATCAAGGGCTACAAGATGATCTTGATCATGCCCGACAACTCCACCGCCGAGCGCAAGGCCGCCATGACCGCCTACGGCGCCGAGCTGATCCTGGTGACCAAGGAGGAGGGTATGGAAGGCGCCCGCGACCTGTCCGAGAAACTGCAAGCCGAAGGCCGCGGCCTGGTGCTTGACCAGTTCGCCAACGGCGACAATCCGATTGCCCACTACAACAGCACCGGCCCTGAGATCTGGCAGCAGACACAGGGCAGCATCACCCATTTTGTCAGTTCCATGGGCACTACCGGCACCATCATGGGTTGCTCGCAATACCTCAAGGAGCAGAACCCGGCGGTGCAGATCATCGGCCTGCAACCGATGGAAGGCTCGGCTATCCCGGGCATTCGCCGCTGGCCCGAGGAATACCTGCCGAAAATCTTCGACGCCACCCGTGTCGACCGTGTGGTCGACATGTCGCAGCAGGAAGCCGAAGACACCACCCGCCGCCTTGCCCGTGAAGAGGGCATTTTCTGCGGCGTGTCCTCTGGTGGTGCGGTTGCAGCCATGCTGCGCCTCTCCCGCGAGGTGGAAAATGCCGTGATGGTTGCCATCATCTGCGACCGCGGCGACCGTTACCTGTCCACCGGCCTGTTTGATCCGAGCTAAATGTCCAAGAAAAAAAGCAACAGCGGCCTGCGCTTCCAGCCGGCCGGCGGCAACCGCACCCCCCAGGTCCCCGTGGGCAAGAAGCAGCGCCTGGACATCGAGCGCCTGGCCGGTGACGGCCGTGGCATCGCCTTCCTTGACGGGCGCACCTGGTTCGTCAGTGGTGCCCTTGCCGGTGAGGCCGTGGAGGCGCGGGTGCTCAACGCCCGTGGCAAAGTGGTCGAGGCCCGCCTGGAGCGGCTGCTGCAGGCCAGCCCCGAGCGCCGTGAGGCGCCGTGCCGCCATTATGCGCGCTGTGGTGGCTGCAACCTGCAGCACCTGCCCCATGAAGCGCAGCTGGCACTCAAGCAGCGCACCCTTGCCGAGCAACTGCAGCGGGTGGCCGGCGTGCAACCCGAGGAATGGGCCGCGCCCCTGAGCGGGCCGGAATTCGGCTACCGGCGCCGGGCCCGTGTGGCCGTGCGCTGGGACGTCAAGGCGCGTCAGCTGGAGGTGGGCTTCCGTGCCGAAGCCAGCCAGGACATTATTGCCATCGGCGATTGCGCGGTGCTGGTACAGCCCTTGCAATCGATTTTGCGTCACTTGCCGACGGTGCTGCGCTCGTTGAGCAAACCGCAGGCGGTGGGCCATGTGGAACTGTTCAGCGGTACCGCCGAGGCGGTGTTGGTGCGCCACGTCGCGCCGCTGCCGGCAGACGACCTGGCAAAGCTGCAGGCGTTCTGCGAACAGGCCAATGCCCAGCTGTGGCTGCAGGGTGAAGATGAGCCGGCGCCGGTGGACCCTGCCGCACAACTGGGCTTTGCCCTGGCGCCGTGGCAGCTGGAACTGGCCTGGCGCCCTGGTGACTTCGTGCAGGTGAATGCCCAGGTCAACACGGCGATGATCGAGCAGGCCCTGGCCTGGCTGGCACCGCAAGCCGACGAGCGGGTGCTTGACCTGTTCTGCGGCTTGGGCAACTTTGCCCTGCCGCTGGCCCGCAAGGCGCGCGAGGTAGTGGCGGTAGAAGGTGTTCAGGCCATGGTCGATCGGGCCGCGGCCAATGCCCGGAACAACAATGTGCATAACGCACGGTTTTTTCAGGCCGATTTATCGCAGCCTTTGGCAGGCACCGGATGGGCCGCCGAAGGCTTTTCTGCGGTACTCTTGGATCCACCGCGCGACGGTGCGTTCGAGGTGGTGCAAGGCATCGCACGCCTCAAGGCCAAACGGCTGGTCTACGTATCGTGCAACCCGGCCACGCTGGCGCGAGACGCGCAGGTGCTGGTCGGCCAGGGGTACCGGTTAAAAAGGGCCGGGATTCTCGACATGTTTCCTCAAACGGCGCATGTCGAGGCCATGGCGTTATTCGAAGCGGGCTAGCAGAGTGGCCCCTTGGTGCGGCTTCCATGGAATGGTTGCCGTACGGTGATCTCCAGCGCTCCCGCGTGGCGCGCTGTATGGAAAGGTAAAACAAAGATGGTACAGGTGAGAGTGCACCAGCCGGTCAACACCGACGGCAGTATCAATCTCGAAGGATGGTTGGACCATGTGGTAAGCGTCGATTCGGCACTGGATCGCGCAGCGCTCAAAGAAGCCTGCGAGTTTGCCCATGAGATCGAGAAGAAGGGCAACCCGGCCAAGCATTCCTGGGCGGACGGTACGTCCAGTTTCCAGGCAGGCCTGGAAATTGCCGAAATTCTGGCAGACCTCAAGCTTGACCAGGACTCCCTGGTGGCAGCGGTCATCTACCGTTCGGTACGCGAAGGCAAAGTGACCCTGGCCGAGGTCAGCCAGCGGTTCGGGCCGGTGGTGTCCAAGCTGATCGACGGCGTGTTGCGCATGGCGGCCATCAGCGCCAGTCTCAGCCCGCGGCAGTCGTTGGTGCTGGGTTCGCAGGCGCAGGTCGAGAACCTGCGCAAGATGCTCGTGGCCATGGTCGACGATGTGCGTGTGGCACTGATCAAGCTGGCCGAGCGTACCTGTGCAATCCGTGCGGTCAAGGCCGCCGACGACGAGAAACGCCTGCGTGTCGCGCGTGAGGTGTTCGACATCTATGCGCCGCTGGCGCACCGCCTGGGTATCGGCCACATCAAGTGGGAGCTGGAAGACCTGTCTTTCCGCTACCTCGAACCCGACCAGTACAAGCAGATCGCCAAACTGCTGCACGAACGCCGGCTGGACCGCGAACGCTTCATCAGCGACGTGATGAACCAGTTGCAGAACGAGCTGCTGGCCACGGGCGTCAATGCCGACATCAGCGGCCGGGCGAAGCATATCTATTCGATCTGGCGCAAGATGCAGCGCAAAGGCCTGGAATTCAGCCAGATCTACGACGTGCGTGCAGTGCGTGTGCTGGTGCCGGAAATTCGCGACTGCTACACCGCGCTGGGTATCGTGCACACGCTGTGGCGGCACATCCCCAAAGAGTTCGACGACTACATCGCCAACCCCAAGGAAAACGGCTACCGCTCGCTGCACACCGCAGTGATCGGCCCCGAGGGCAAGGTGCTGGAGGTGCAGATCCGCACCCACGGCATGCATGAAGAGGCCGAGCTGGGGGTTTGCGCCCACTGGCGCTACAAGGGCACCGACGTCAAGCCCAGCTCCAACCATTACGAAGAGAAGATCTCCTGGCTGCGCCAGGTGCTGGAATGGCACGAAGAGTTGGGCGACATCGGTGGCCTGGTCGATCAGTTGCGGGTCGACATCGAGCCGGACCGGGTCTATGTGTTCACCCCTGACGGCCACGCCATCGACTTGCCCAAGGGCGCGACCCCGCTGGACTTCGCCTACCGTGTGCACACCGAGATCGGCCACAACTGCCGGGGTGCCAAGATCAACGGCCGTATCGTGCCGCTGAACTACAGCCTGCAGACCGGTGAGCAGGTGGAGATCATCACCAGCAAGCACGGCAACCCCAGCCGTGACTGGTTGAACTCCAACCTGGGCTACGTCACCACCTCGCGGGCGCGGGCAAAGATCGTGCACTGGTTCAAGCTGCAGGCGCGCGACCAGAACGTAGCCGCCGGCAAAACCCTGCTCGAACGCGAGCTCAGCCGCCTGGGTTTGCCGCAGGTGGACTTCGAGCGCCTGGCAGAGAAGACCAACGTCAAGACTGCCGAGGACATGTTCGCCTCGCTTGGCGCGGGCGACCTGCGCCTGGCCCACCTGGTCAACGCCGCCCAGCAATTGCTGGAGCCCGAGCGTATCGAGCAGATCGAACTGGTCCCGCGCAAACCTACCGGGCCGCGCAGCGGCAAGCGTGGCGACATCCAGATTCAGGGGGTCGGCAACCTGCTGACGCAGATGGCCGGCTGCTGCCAGCCGCTGCCGGGCGACGCCATCGTCGGTTATATCACCCAGGGCCGTGGCGTGAGTATCCACCGCCAGGATTGCGCCTCGGTGCTGCAGCTGGCGGGCAAGGAGCCGGAGCGCATGATCCAGGTGAGCTGGGGGCCGATCCCGGTGCAGACCTATCCGGTCGACATCGTTATCCGTGCCTACGACCGCCCGGGGTTGCTGCGCGACGTGTCGCAGGTGCTGCTGAACGAGAAGATCAACGTGCTGGCGGTGAACACCCGATCGAACAAGGAAGACAACACTGCGTTGATGTCGCTGACCATCGAGATTCCAGGCCTGGATGCGCTGGGGCGCCTGCTGGGGCGGATTTCGCAGTTGCCGAACATCATCGAGACGCGGCGTAATAGAACCCCTTGAGATTGCGTGGCCTTCTTCGCGGGCAAGCCTGCGAAGAAGCCACTGCCGAAGGACCTGTCTAGATGACCTACACCCTCGAAGACCTGCTGCACCTCATGGCCCGCCTGCGCGACCCGCAATATGGCTGCCCGTGGGATCTTCAGCAGAACTACGCGAGTATCGTTGCGCACACCATCGAAGAAGCCTACGAAGTCGCCGACACCATCGAGCGCGGCGATTTCGAGCACCTGCAGGGTGAGCTGGGCGACTTGCTGTTCCAGGTGGTCTACTACAGCCAACTGGCCCGGGAAGAGGGCCGTTTCGAGTTCGATGGCGTGGTCGACAGCATCACCCGCAAGCTGATCCGCCGCCACCCACATGTATTCCCTACCGGCGAGCTGTATGCGCCGCTGGATACGCCCAGCCTGAACGAGGCCCAGGTCAAGTCACGCTGGGAAGAGATCAAGGCCCAGGAGCGGGCCGAGAAAAGCACACCCGAGCAACTGTCGTTGCTCGACGATGTACCGTCAGCCTTGCCGGCCCTGTCGCGGGCAGCCAAACTGCAAAAGCGTGCGGCCACGGTCGGTTTCGACTGGCCTGCTGCATTGCCGGTGCTGGACAAGGTGCGCGAAGAGCTGGATGAAGTGCTTCAGGCCATGGCCGACGGTGATGCCGATGCGCTTGAAGACGAGGTGGGCGACCTGCTGTTCGCCGCCGTCAACCTGGCCCGCCACCTCAAGCAAGACCCGGAAAACGCCCTGCGCCGCGCCAACCGCAAGTTCGAGCGACGTTTCCGTTTTATCGAACAGGCGTTGCGCGACAGTGGCCGCCCCATTGAAGATTGTGACCTTGACGAACTGGACGCCCTTTGGGGTGAAGCCAAGCGTCAGGAAAAGAACCTGCCCAGCTGCGGCTGAGCTGTTGCATAAGTGAGTGAACATTCATGAGCCTTTCCCTTCGCGACCAATTGCTCAAAGCCGGTCTGGTCAACCAGAAACAGGTCTCGCAGACCAACAAAGCTGAAAAGAAACAGAAGCGCATGGAGCACAAAGGCCAGGTCGAAGTCGACGACAGCCAACAGCGCATTGCCAAGGAAGCCATGGCCGAAAAGGTCAAGCGCGACCAGGAGCTGAATCGCCAGCAGCAGGAAAAGGCTGAGCAAAAGGCCCGTGCCGCGCAGGTCAAGCAATTGATCGAAGCCACGCGCCTGCCCAAGCTGAACACCGAGGACTACTACAACTTTGTCGACGACAAGAAGGTCAAGCGCATTGCTGTCAATGCCCTGATGCGGACCAAGTTGAGTAACGGCGCACTGGCGGTCGTGGCCCATGCCGGCGGCTACGAGGTCATTCCTCGTGAGGCGGCGGTCAAGATCCAGGAGCGCGACCCCAACCGCATTCTGCTGCTCAACACCCATGTCGAGGAAGCGGACGAGGATGACCCGTACGCGGCCTACAAGATCCCGGACGATCTGATGTGGTAAAAACCAAAAACCCCGCCTTGGCGGGGTTTTTTATTTGAAGAGGGCTACTGCGTGGTGCGCTGGCTTTCCAGGTCTTCCAGCTCTGCGCGGTACTGGTGTGCTTCGTGTTCATTGTGGAACATGCCCACCAGTTGGCCTTGTTGGTGCACATCCCAGATCCGCACGCCAGCGGCCAGGCCTTCGTGGGACATTTTCGATTCGTCGCGTTCGGTTACTTGGACTGTCATCGGTAAACTCCACTTCTTCAGTTGGCTGCGACAGTGTGTCGCACACCCTCTTTATAGAGTTTGTTAGCAGGCTAAGTAAATAAAACGGGCATGAAACAAGTTTCATGAAGCGATGGCGGTGCAGGGCAGGCACAAAAAGCCCCGCACTGAGCGGGGCTTCGGGTGCTGCTGGCAGTGCGGGGTCAGTTGCCCTTCACCGGCTTGCCATCGACCGTGCCATCCTGCAGCACGATCACATACTCCTTGCCATCAGTCTCGACCTGGCGCAGTTGCACCAGCAGGTAGTCCCAACTCTTGGCGAACCACAGCTCGGTGATGCGTTTACTCTGGCTTGGGTCGCGCACGCGCTCGACCTTCACGGCATCGACCTGGCCGGTCTTGGTGGTGACCTTTTCGGTACCCAGTACACGGAAGTCGTAGGTGTCGATCTCGTCACCGTCGACCACCTGGTAGGTCATGCTCTTCTTGCCGGCCGCCACGTCATGCTGCAGCGCCAGCTGGTAGGACGACTTGTCCAGCACGCCGCGGATCAGTGGCAGGTTGATGGCATCGCCACGGTCGCTGCCGGTGACCTTCTTGCCGGTCCAGTCGAAGTTCAGGTCGACCTTCTTGGCTTTGCCCAGGCCGCCGCGCTCGAAATGGTACTTCTGCGGCAGCAGGGTGTCGTTTTCCAGGCGCAGGGTGCTTTGCTCGGTCAGGCTGGCGATCATCATGGAAGCCTTGAAGTTAAGGTCCCAGGTACCGTTGGCATTCTTGACCAGGCTGCGCTCGGCGGTGCCACTCATGGGCAGCTGCTTCCAGTCGGCGGTGTAGCTGGCCGAGAAAGGCTTGAGGTCAGCTGCCTGGAGGGGCAGGGCAAGCACGGCAAGAGCCAAGAGCAGGGCGCGACGCATAAATTCTCCTAGGATCGAATCAAGTGGCCGCTGGCCGCCAGCGGCTGGCCATCCAGTAATGCACCCTGTTCGCCAAGGCGCAAGCGCCCTTCAGCGAACCAGCGCACTGCCAGCGGATAGATCAGGTGTTCCTGATGGTGTACCCGCTGGGCCAGGCTTTCGACGGTGTCGTCAGACGCAACCGGTACCACAGCCTGTACGACCAGTGGGCCGCCATCGAGTTCCTCCGTCACGAAGTGTACGCTGCAGCCATGTTCGGCGTCGCCTGCCTCAAGCGCCCGGCGATGGGTATGCAGGCCCTTGTATTTGGGCAGCAACGACGGGTGAATGTTGAGCAGGCGGCCTTGATAGTGGCGCACAAAGCCGCCACTGAGGATGCGCATGAAACCGGCCAGCACCACCAGGTCGGGAGCGAAGCCGTCGATGCGCGCCATCAGCGCGGCATCGAAGGCCTCACGGCCGTCGAACTGGGTGTGGTCGAGCACGACGGTGTCGATGCCGGCCGCCGCTGCGCGTTGCAGGCCGTAGGCATCGGCGCGGTTGGAAACCACCGCACGGATGCGCACCGGGCTGTCCTGGCCTTGGCAGCTGTCAATCAGGGCTTGCAGGTTGCTGCCGGAGCCCGACAGCAACACCACTACATTGCAGGTCTTGCTTGGCATCAGTGTGCCTTGAGGTTTTGCAGCTCGACCTGGGCGGCGCCTTCGGCGGCTTCGGCGATGTGGCCGATCACCCATGGCTGCTCACCGGCGGCGCGCAGTTCGTTCAGCGCAGCTTCGACCTGATCCTGGGCTACGCAAATGACCATGCCCACGCCGCAGTTCAGCACACGGTGCATCTCATGCTCGTCGACGTTGCCTTTTTCCTGCAGGAAGTCGAACACCACCGGGCGCTGCCAGCTGGCTACGTCAACCACGGCCTGGGCGTTTTTCGGCAGTACGCGCGGGATGTTGTCCAGCAGGCCGCCACCGGTGATGTGGGCCATGGCCTTCACGGCACCGGTGTTCTTGATCAGCTGCAGCAGCGGCTTGACGTAGATGCGGGTAGGCGCCATCAGCAGGTCGGTCAGCGGTTTGCCGTCCAGCTGGGTGTTCTCGATGTCGGTGGCGGACACTTCGAGGATCTTGCGGATCAGCGAATAGCCGTTGGAGTGCGGGCCCGAAGACGGCAGGGCGATCAGCGCGTCGCCAGTGGCAACCTTGGAGCCGTCGATGATCTCGGCCTTTTCCACCACGCCGACGCAGAAGCCGGCCAGGTCGTAGTCTTCGCCTTCGTACATACCAGGCATTTCGGCGGTTTCACCACCCACCAGCGAGCAACCAGCCAGTTCGCAACCGGCGCCAATGCCGGTAACCACGGTGGCGGCCACGTCAACATTCAGTTTGCCGGTGGCGTAGTAGTCGAGGAAGAACAGTGGCTCGGCACCGCACACCACCAGGTCGTTGACGCACATGGCGACCAGGTCCTGGCCGATGCTGTCGTGCTTGTTCAGGTTCAGCGCCAGGCGCAGCTTGGTGCCGACGCCGTCGGTGCCGGAGACCAGTACTGGCTGCTTATAGCCGGCCGGGATCTCGCAGAGGGCGCCGAAGCCGCCCAGGCCACCCATGACTTCAGGGCGTGCGGTGCGTTTTGCCACGCCCTTGATGCGTTCGACCAGTGCTTCGCCGGCGTCGATGTCTACACCGGCGTCCTTGTAGCTCAGGGAGGGTTGCTTGCTCATTGATCCAGGCCTTTAGGAGGGAGGGATTCTTAAAAACGACCATGACGGCCAAGACCGGCGGGTAAGCGGCGGCTGCCTGAAACGTCAGTGGTCTGTGAAGGCGCGCGATTTTATCAGGGTTGCCGGGCAGCGGCCATCCTCAGGCCGACGGGCAGGGCATGAAAATGGCTATCTTGCCGGACAAACAGGGCGGTTGAGCGCTCAGGCACAAGCGACATTGGCCCGAAACAGATCCAGGCGCGAACTTCGCTTGCGATGTGTCGAGCGGGCGGCGCTCGCTCGCCCAGGCACTGAACCTGTCGTGGCGAACACCTGTCCGACCCGGCGCACGCTCCCGACAACACCCCGCAACCAATCTTTCACCCTCTCACGACTGGTTACCTTGCGCCCCCGTGTATAAGGTATAGACATTGCGGTAACTGGACAGGAATCCTCCATGCGTTTGTTCAATATTCTGGCAACCGGTTGCCTGGCCCTGATCTCGGCCACTGCCTTGGCTGAAAATGTTTCCGGCCTTTATCAGGTGCGCGAGCCGGTCACCGGGCAGGGCGCCGAAGCCCGTACCGCTGCCACCGCCAAAGCCCTCGACACGCTGGTGCTGCGCCTGACCGGCGACCCAAAGGCAGCGCAGAGCCCGGCGTTGGCCGACCTGCGCAAGGATCCGCAGCAAATCATCAACCAGGTCGGCAGCGAAGCCGGCCCGCCCGAGTCTGTGCTGGTCGAGTTCGACCCGGGTAGTACCGAGCGCGCCCTGCGCAAGGCCGGCCTCGCGCTGTGGGGTAGCAATCGGCCATCGATTCTCGGCTGGTGGCTGAATGACAGCGTCGAAGGCAGTAGCCTGGTCGGTGATGGTCAGGCCAGCGCCCAGCCTTTGCGTCGTGCCGCCCAGCACCGTGGTCTGCCGCTGCGCCTGCCACTGGCCGACCTGCAGGAGCAACTGGTGGCCAATGCCAAGCAGATCGAAGGCAGCGACCCGGCCCCACTGCGCGAGGCCTCTGAACGCTACGGCGCCGACGCCTTGCTGGCGGTACATGCCCAGGAAGCCGACGGAAAGTGGCAGGGCAAGTGGCAGTTGTGGCTGGGCGACCAGCGTGAGCAGGGCACGGCCGAGGGGGCCGACCCGGTAGCCTTGGCCGATGCGGTGATGTTGGCGGTAAGCAGCCGTCTGGCGCCGCGTTATGTCGCCCGTCCGGGCGCCAGCAGCCAGATGCAGGTGCAAGTGCAGGGGATGAGCCTGCAGCGTTATGCCGAGCTTGCCCGTGTGCTTGAGCCTTACGGCCCGCGCCTGCAGATGGCCGAAGGCACCACCCTGACCTATGGCGTGACCGGCAACCGCGAGCAATTGCGTGCCCAGCTTGGCCTGGCCAAGTTGCAGGAACTGCCTGCCGACCAGGCGCCCGCAATGCCCCCCGCACCAGCCCCGTCTGCGAGTGCAACGGGTGAGCAACCCGCGCCGGCCACACCTGCGCCCAAGCCGTTCGACGGCCTGCGTTTTCGCTGGTAAGAGGAGCATACCGTGACCGATGTTCGTCGCTGGATCTGGCTGGGTGTTGCTCTGCTGATCGCTGTGCTGCTTTATAGCTTGCACAATATCCTTACGCCGTTCCTGGTAGGCATCCTGCTGGCCTACCTGGCCGACCCGCTGGTTGACCGCCTCGAGCGCTTGGGCCTGTCGCGCACCTGGGGCGTTGTGGTGGTGTTCAGCCTGTTCACCCTGCTGATGCTCGCCCTGTTGTTGGTGCTGGTGCCGATGCTTGCCAAGCAGCTGGTGCGCCTGTACGAACTGGCGCCGCAAATGCTCGATTGGCTCGAACAGGTGGCGCTGCCTTGGGTGCAGGGTCGCCTGGGCCTGGCCGATGGTTTCTGGAAGTTCGACAAGATCAAGGCTGCCATCGGCGCGCACATGGGGCAGACCACCGATATCGTTGGCATGCTGTTGTCTCAGGCCACTGCCTCGAGCCTGGCATTGATGGCCTGGCTGGCGAACATGGTGCTGATCCCTGTGGTGGGTTTTTATCTGCTGCGCGATTGGGACCTGATGATGGGCAAGCTGCGCGGCCTGCTACCGCGCCAGCGTGAACCGCAAGTAGTGGGCCTGGCTGGCGAATGCCATGAAGTGCTGGGGGCATTCGTGCGCGGGCAACTCATGGTGATGGTGGCTTTGGGCATCATCTATTCAGCCGGGCTCATGCTGGTGGGGCTTGAACTCGGCCTGCTGATCGGCATGCTTGCGGGCCTTGCGGCCATCGTGCCTTACATGGGCTTCATCATCGGCATTGGTGCCGCGCTGGTGGCCGGCCTGTTCCAGTTTGGTGGTGACCTGTACCCGATGCTGGGTATCGTTGCGGTGTTCATGGTCGGGCAGGCGCTGGAAGGCATGGTGCTGACCCCGCTGCTGGTAGGCGATCGTATCGGGCTGCACCCGGTGGCGGTGATCTTTGCCATTCTTGCCGGTGGTGAGCTGTTCGGCTTTACCGGGGTGCTGCTGGCCCTGCCGGTGGCGGCGGTGATCATGGTGCTGCTGCGCCATGCCCATGACCTGTACAAAGAATCGGACATGTACGCCGGGGACATTGACCCGGAGCTGTGAGGGACAGGTCTGTGCCAAACCTGTGGGAGCGGGCATGCCCGCCAAGCATGTGACACGGTGCATGGCACCGGCTTTGCCGGTGTTCGCGCACGCGCCCGCTCCCACAGGGATCGATGTCAGCGGCAAAATAGCGCAACTTGTTGATTTTGCTTGTGCTATCCATTGCCGTGATTGTGCGCCCCGCGTTGCGGGTATAGACTTTGCAGATTGTTCACCAAAGGCCCCCTGCGGTCCTGCCGACCGCCCGCGAGCATGAAACCACCGATCCAGTTGCCCCTGGGTGTGCGCCTGCGCGATGACGCCACCTTCATCAACTACTATCCGGGCGCCAATGCTGCGGCATTGGGTTACGTCGAGCGGCTATGCGAAGCCGACGCCGGCTGGACCGAGAGCCTTATCTATCTGTGGGGCAAGCAGGGTGTTGGCCGTAGCCACCTGTTGCAGGCCGCCACCCACCGTTTCCAGCAACGCGGCGAGCCCGCTGTCTACCTGCCATTGGCGCAACTGCTCGATCGGGGTGTGGAGGTGCTCGACTACCTGGCCCAGTACGAGCTCGTGTGCATCGACGACCTGCATGTGATCGCCGGCAAGGCAGACTGGGAAGAGGCCATGTTCCACCTGTTCAACCGCCTGCGCGACAGTGGCCGTCGCCTGTTGCTGGCCGCCTCGGCATCGCCACGGGAGCTGCCGATCAAGCTGCCGGACCTGAAGTCGCGGCTGACCCTGGCGCTGGTGTTTCAGATGCGTGGCTTGTCCGATGAAGACAAGCTGCGTGCCCTGCAGTTGCGTGCTTCGCGCCGCGGCCTGCACCTTACCGACGAAGTCGGCCACTTCATTCTCACCCGCGGTGCGCGCAGCATGAGTGCGCTGTTCGACCTGCTCGAACGCCTCGACCAGGCCTCGCTGCAGGCACAACGCAAGCTGACCATCCCGTTTCTCAAGGAAACCCTGGGCTGGTAACCCCCTGAAAACGCTGGGCCAGAGCGGCAAAACAGAAAAGTCACATCTTTTTCGATAAAATTTGCAAATGGCCATGATAGAGGGCATAGTTTCCCCCTCTAAAGGATTACAGACACGGTCGTGCCCATGCTAAAGCGCTTCGCACCCCTCGTGCCACTCGCACTCGTGACCCTGCTTTTTGGCTGCGCGGCCCAAGGCCCAGCTTCTCATTCAGCGCTGCAGCCCCAGGATCACACCCCGATCGCCGCACAATCGGCAATCAAGGCCAAGGCCTCGCCTTCGTCGGTATTCGGCGAACCGGAAGAGCTGGCCACTGAAGATGACCTGGAGGCTTTCTCCAGCAATAGCAAGCCTTACCAGTTGCCGGTACTGGCGGACAGCATTCTCGAGCGCGGCATGTCGTTGATCGGCACCCGCTACCGCTTCGGTGGTACCTCGGAAAAGTCCGGTTTCGACTGCAGCGGTTTCATCGGCTATCTGTTCCGCGAAGAAGCGGGCATGACCCTGCCGCGTTCCACGCGTGAAATGATCAACGTCGATGCCCCGAAAGTGGCCCGCAACAAGCTCAAGCCAGGTGACCTGCTGTTCTTCAGCACCAACGGCCGCGGTCGTGTGAGCCATGCCGGCATCTACCTGGGTGACAACCAGTTCATCCACTCCAGCAGCCGCCGCAGCGGTGGCGTTCGCATCGACAGCCTCGGTGACCGCTACTGGAGCAAGACCTTCATTGAAGCCAAGCGTGCCTTGGCCATGGCGCCGACCAACATCGCGCGCAACTGATAGCAAAATGATATATCCTGCGGCGGCGGCGATGCTTTGAAAAAAGCTCGCCGCCGTGCGCATTTACAGAAAGCGTCTAATCTAAATTCTCAACTCTTTTCGGCTGCAGCGCAGCGGTCTCAGACAGGATGTTCTGGCCATGATAAAGATGGCGCGCTTTGCATTTCTCTCCCTGGCAGCATTGCTTGCTGCCTGCTCCAGCCGTGCGCCTGCGCCGGCCCCTGTGGTTACGCCGCAGGTTACTTACAGCCAGCCAAGCCCTTCGCCGATTGCCGATGACGTATTGATCCGCGCCATTGGCCTGGTGGGCACGCCCTATCGCTGGGGCGGCAACACCCCGGACTCCGGCTTCGACTGCAGTGGTTTGATCAAATACGTCTACCGTGACGCGGCCGGTATCAGCTTGCCGCGTTCAACGCGGGAGATGATCGTCATGCGTGCACCTACGGTGGATGCCAAGGCACTGCAATCCGGCGACCTGGTGTTCTTTGCCACCAGTGGCGGTTCGCAAGTCAGTCATGCTGGCATTTATGTAGGGGAAGGGCGTTTTGTGCATGCGCCTTCCACGGGTGGCACGGTGCGCCTGGACTATCTGTCCAACAGCTATTGGGCCAAGGCTTACCTTCAAGCCAAGCGTGTGATTCCGCAAGGGCATCTGGCGCAGAACCCCTGATGATCAACGCCTGTAGCAGCGGCCCCGTTCAACGGGGCTGATACAGGCCGCCCGGTTTCAAGGTGCTTTGCTCACCCGCCAGATCACATTGCCGACATCGTCGGCCACCAATACACCGCGTTGCCCATCGTTGATCACGCCCACCGGACGCCCCATCGCCTTGCCCTCTTGGTCGAGAAACCCCGTGAGCAGGTCGATGGGGCGGCCGGCAGGTTTGCCTGAGCGGTCGAAAGGTACGAACAGCACTTTGTAGCCGCTGTGTGGTTTACGGTTCCACGACCCGTGCTGGCCGACCAATGCCCCCTGATCGAAAGGCGGCGGCAGTACACCAGGCTCGGTGAATGCCAGCCCCAGGGATGCGGTATGCGGGCCGACCGCATAGTCTGGCGCCAGGGCCTGGGCCACCTTTTGCGGGGCCTGTGGATGTACCCGGTGATCTACATGCTGCCCGTAGTAGCTGTATGGCCAGCCATAGAAGCCGCCGTCTTTTACCGAGGTGATGTAATCAGGCACCAGGTCGCTGCCGATTTCGTCACGTTCATTGACTGCTGTCCACAAGACGTTGCTGTGTGGCTCCCAGGCCAGGCCGTTGGGGTTGCGCAGGCCGGTGGCGAACAGCCGGTGCTTGCCGCTTGCGGGGTCCACTTCCCAGATAGCGGCGCGGCCTTGCTCCTTCTGCATACCGTTTTCCCCGATGTTGCTGTTCGAGCCAACCGTCACATAAAGCTTCTTGCCATCGGGGCTTGCGATCACGTTCTTGGTCCAGTGATGGTTCAGCGGCCCGCCGGGCAGCACGGTCACCGGGTGGCCTTTATCGGTTATCTGCATGGCGCCCGGTTCATAGTGAAAGCGCAGCAGCCTGTCGGTGTCGGCCACGTACAAGTCCTTGCCCACCAGGGTCATGCCGAAGGGTGAGTTGAGCCCTTCGATGAAAGGGGTGCGAGTTTCTGCCACCCCGTCATGGTCGGCATCGCGCAGCAGGGTTATACGGTTGGCGCTGGGTACGGTCGCGCCGGCGCGTTTCATCGCCTTGTCCATGGCCCAGCCGCGAATGCCCTTGCCATCTTCGGGCTTGGGTGGCGCGTTGGTCTCTGCCACCAGTACATCGCCGTTGGGCAGCAAGTAGAGCCAGCGCGGGTGGTCGAGGCCGCTGGCGAAGGCTTTGACCTGGGTGCCTGGTGCCGGGGTCGGCTTGCTGCCCTTTGGCCAGCCCACTGCAGGGGCGATATTTACGGTGGGGATCAGTGTTGTGACGGGGGTGGGGAGGCGGGGGTTTGGCCCGCTGCCGTCGTTTACGCTCAACAGGGCTGTTTCGCCGCAGCCTGCCAGGCTGGCTGCGATTAACCAAGGCATCAGGCATTTCATGTGCGGCGTGCTCTAAAGAAGCCTGTTGAATTGAGAGGCCGGCTGGGTTCGGCAGGTTCCCCTTGGTTTGCTTGCTCTTGCTCTTGCTCTTGCTCTTGCTCTTGCTCTTGCTTTTGCTTTGGCTTCTAAGCGCGCGGTAGCTCAGGCAACGCAGATTGCGACTTCAGGAGGCCGAGCGCAGGGCTTGCGTAGGGAGGTGACGGGCATGGATGCCCGTCAAGCGCTGGGCCCCAGGATGGGGCCTGCAGCGCGGTCCTCCCGGGAGCA
>NZ_JBWKXT010000032.1:0-67863 GCF_059423245.1 Pseudomonas sp. GW460-LB5 | reverse complement strand
CCCCCCCACCCATTCTGGTCTAGTCTGAAGTTATGACCGGACCTGGGCCAGGGACGTGCAATTGAGTGCCCGGGCCGGATCACCATTGGAGTTCTTGGGAGGTGCCCTCATGAGCCTGCTGCTCGAGCCTTACACCCTGCGTCAGCTGACCCTGCCCAACCGCATCGCCGTATCGCCGATGTGCCAGTATTCCGCCATCGATGGCCTGGCCAACGACTGGCACCTTGTCCATTTAGGCAGCCGTGCGGTGGGTGGCGCGGGGTTGGTGATCACGGAAGCCGTGGCGGTTACTGCCGATGGCCGCATCACCGCCGAAGACCTCGGCCTGTGGGACGATGCCCAGATTGCACCGCTGCAACGCATCACCCGTTTCATTACCGCCCAGGGGGCCGTGCCGGGCCTACAATTGGCGCACGCCGGGCGCAAGGCCAGTACCTACCGCCCATGGCTGGGCAAACAGGGCAGTGTGAAAGTCGAAGAGGGAGGCTGGCAGCCAGTAGGCCCATCGAAGATCGCCTTCGACCCGCAACACACAGCGCCACACGAGCTGACCCAGGACGAGATCCAGGGCGTAATCGCGGCCTTTGTCGCCTCGACTGAGCGCGCCTTGAAGGCCGGTTTCAAGGTGGTCGAAATACACGCCGCCCATGGTTACCTGCTGCATCAGTTCCTGTCACCGTTGAGCAACCAGCGCCGCGACGAGTACGGCAGTTGCTTTGAAAACCGTATCCGCCTGACCCTGCAGGTGGTCGAGGCCGTGCGCACGGTGTGGCCTGCCGAATTGCCGCTATTGGTGCGGGTTTCGGCAACCGATTGGGTCGAGGATGGCTGGAACCCGGATGAAACTGTCGAACTGGCTCGTCGCCTGCGCGGGTTGGGTGTGGACCTGATCGATGTGTCCTCTGGCGGTACCTCGGTAAACGCCGAGATCCCCACCGGCCCCGGCTACCAGACCCGCTTCGCCGAACGTGTGCGCAAGGAATCGGAAATTGCCACCGGCACCGTGGGCATGATCACCGAACCGGCCCAGGCCGAACACATTCTGCGCACTGGCCAGGCCGACCTCATCTTCCTCGCCCGCGAACTGCTGCGCGACCCGTACTGGCCACTGCACGCCGACGACGACCTGGGCGGCAACAAGGCCACCTGGCCTGCGCAGTACCAGCGCGCGACCAGCCGCGCCAACCCGATTCACGAGTCCGATTTGCGCGACTAGCGTACCGGCCTGCGGGTGATTTGCGAAATTTTGTGCAGGGCAGAAATCGAGCGCCGCCCGCGCGGCGCTCGATCTCGTAGGCGCCACAACTCTAACGACAGACTCCAACGCTTTCCTCAATGCTTGATCATCACATGCCGCACGCAGGTGTAGTCCTCCAGCCCATACATCGACATATCCTTCCCATACCCTGAATGCTTCTGCCCGCCATGGGGCATTTCGCTGACCAGCATGAAGTGGGTATTCACCCAGGTGCAGCCGTACTGCAAGCGCGCCGCCAGGCGGTGGGCGCGGCCGGTGTCGCGGGTCCACACCGATGAGGCAAGGCCGTAGTTGGAGTCGTTGGCCCATTCCAGCGCCTGCGCTTCGTCTTTAAAGCGCGTGACCGAGACCACTGGGCCGAATACTTCGTTGCGCACGATCTCGTCGTCCTGCAGGGCGTCGGCCAGCACGGTCGGCTCGAAGTAGAAACCATTGCCCTCAATCGCCTTGCCACCCGTCACCAGGCGAATGTGCGGTTGGGCGATGGCCCGCTGCACCAGCCCGGCGACCTTGTCGCGGTGCTGGGCACTGCTCAGCGGCCCCAGTTCGGTGTCCTCGGCCTCCTGCAGGCCAGGTTTCAGGCTCGCTACTGCTGCACCCAGGCCCTCGACGAAGCGGTCGTAGATACCGTCCTGCACATAAAGGCGACAGGCTGCGGTGCAGTCCTGGCCGGCGTTGTAGAAGCCGAACGTGCGGATGCCGTCGATGGCGGCGTCGATGTCAGCATCATCAAACACCAGCACAGGCGCCTTGCCACCCAGCTCCATGTGCATGCGTTTCACGCTGTCGGCGGTGGCGCTGATGATGTGCGCGCCCGTGGGGATGGAGCCTGTCAGCGACACCATGCGCACCTTGGGATGGCTGACCAGCGGGTTGCCGACGGTCTGGCCGCGGCCAAAGAGAATGTTCAGCACGCCCGGCGGCAGCAGGTCCTGGGCCAGTTCACCCAGTCGCAAGGCGGTCAGCGGGGTCAGTTCGGAGGGTTTGATCACCACCGTGTTGCCGGCTGCCAAGGCCGGCGCGATCTTCCAGGCCAGCATCATCAACGGGTAGTTCCAGGGTGCGATGGAGGCCACCACACCCAACGGGTCGCGACGGATCATCGAGGTGTGGCCCGGCAGATATTCGCCGGCCGCCGAGCCGCCCAGGCAGCGCGCCGCACCGGCAAAGTAGCGGAACACATCGGCAATCGCCGGGATTTCGTCGTTCAGCGCCGCGCTGAGGGGCTTGCCGCAGTTCTGCGATTCCAGCCGGGCCAGTTCATCGCCATGGGCTTCGATGGCGTCCGCCAGCGCCAGCAAGGTTTGCGAGCGGTCCTTGGGGCTGGTTTGCGACCAGCTGTCGAAGGCTTGGTCGGCGGCGCGCACGGCGCTGTCCACCTGGGCCTCGGTGGCTTCGTTGATTTGCGCCAGGGCCGTACCCAGCGCCGGGTTGAGCACGGTCCAGGCCGGGCCTTGACCTGCGACCAGCTGGCCATTGATCAGCATCTGCGTTTGCATCGGGGGCTCCTCCAGTGTCATTTGCCACTGCCCGCGACGCTTTCGCCGCCGCGGGTCAGGTAATAGGCGCCAAGGATTGGCAGCATGGTCACCAGCATCACCAGCATGGCGACCACGTTGGTCACCGGCACGTCGCGCGGTCGGCTCAGCTGGTTGAGCAGCCAGATCGGCAGGGTGCGTTCGTGGCCGGCGGTGAAGGTGGTGACGATGATTTCATCGAACGACAGGGCAAAAGCCAGCATGCCGCCGGCCAGCAGCGCCGAGCCGAGGTTGGGCAGGATGATGTAGCGGAAGGTCTGCCAGCCATCGGCGCCCAGGTCCATCGACGCTTCGATCAGGTTTTGCGAGGTGCGCCGCAGGCGGGCGATCACGTTGTTGTAGACAATCACCACGCAGAACGTGGCGTGGCCGACCACGATGGTGAACACCCCGGGCTCTATCCCCAAGGTCTTGAACGCCGAGAGCAGGGCGATGCCGGTGATGATGCCGGGCAAGGCAATGGGCAGGATCAGCATCAGCGAAATGCTCTCTTTGCCGAAGAAGTTGCGCCGATACAGTGCGACTGACGCCAGTGTGCCGAGCACCAGGGCAATCAGCGTGGCCAGGCAGGCCACCTGCAGCGACAGCTTGATCGCCTCCAGCACATCGGGTCGGGCGAAGGCCACACCAATCCATTTCAGGGTGAAGCCCTTGGGCGGGAAGCTGAATGCCGCGTCTTCGGTGTTGAAGGCGTACAGGAAGATGATCAGGATCGGGAAATGCAGGAACAGCAGCCCGCCCCAAGCCGCCAGGCGCAGCCCTGTAGACGCTTTTTCAGAGTGCATCGAAGGCCCCCAGGCGCTTGACGATGGACAGGTACACCGCAATCAGCACGATGGGCACCAAGGTGAACGCGGCGGCCATCGGCATGTTGCCGATCGCCCCTTGCTGGGCATAGACCATGCTGCCGATGAAGTAGCCGGGCGGGCCGACCAGCTGCGGCACGATGAAGTCACCCAGGGTTAGCGAGAAGGTGAAGATCGAGCCGGCGGCGATGCCCGGGATCGACAGCGGCAGGATCACTTGCAAAAAGGTTTGCCCAGGCCGTGCGCCAAGGTCTGCCGAGGCTTGCAGCAGCGAAGGCGGCAGGCGCTCCAGCGCGGCCTGGATCGGCAGGATCATGAACGGCAGCCAGATGTACACGAATACCATGAAGCGCCCCAGGTGGGAGGTCGACAGCGTGCTGCCGCCCACACCGGGCACGGCCAGCAGCGCTTGCAGCAGGCCATCCAGGTGCAACTGCTGGACAAACCACTGGGCCACGCCGCCCTTGGCCAGCAGCAGGGTCCAGGCGTAGGTCTTGACGATGTAGCTGGCCCACATCGGCATCATCACCGCGATGTAGAAAAATGCCTTGGTCTTGCCGCTGGTATAGCGCGCCATGTAATAGGCGATGGGGAAGGCCAGTACCGCGCTGGCCAGCGACACTGCCACCGCCATGCCCAGGGTGCGCAGAATGATGTCGAAGTTCGACGGGTTGAACAGCGCGGCGAAGTTGCCCAGGGTCAGGTCCGGGGTCACCGCCATGGTGAAGTCGTCGAAGGTATAGAAGCCTTGCCACAGCAAGTTCAGCAACGAGCCCAGGTAGATTGCGCCGAACCAGGTCAGCGGGGGTATGAGCAGCAGTGCCAGGTAAAGGTTTGGGCGCCGGTACAGCAGGTTGGCCAGGGTGCGCAGTGTGCTCATTTCAGTGGGCCTCGTTTTCCTGCAGCACCGTCATGGCCTCGCGGGGCCAGTGTGCCCGCACCCGTTGCCCGGGCTGCCAGGGGTGGGCTTGTGCTTGCCAGCGGTCGTTGGCCTGGCTTACCGCCAACAGCTGGCCACTGTCCAGTTGCAGCTCGTAGCGGGTGGCGCTGCCCTGGTACTGGATATCGCGCAACAGGCCGCTTACCTGCACTTCGTGGCTGGTCACCACAAGGTCGCCCAGGCGGATGTGCTCGGGGCGGATGGAGAAGGGCGCCGGGCTGCCGTTGAGCTGCATGGCCAGCTCGCCACGCACTACGTTGGACGTGCCGACGAATTCTGCGACGAAGGGGGTGGCGGGCTTCATGTACAGATTGCGCGGTGTGTCGACCTGTTCGATACGGCCGCGGTTGAACACCGCGACCCGGTCGGACATCGACAGGGCCTCGGTCTGGTCGTGGGTGACAAAGATGAAGGTGATGCCCAGCTGGCGTTGCAGCTTTTTCAGCTCGCCCTGCATCTGTTCGCGCAACTTAAGGTCCAGTGCGCCCAGCGGCTCATCCAGCAGCAATACCCGTGGGCGGTTGACCAGAGCGCGGGCCAGGGCCACGCGCTGGCGCTGGCCGCCAGACAGCTGCGCTGGCTTGCGCGCGCCATAGCCGGCCAGGGCCACCATGGCCAATGCTTCTTCGGCGCGGTTGTGGCGTTCGGCCTTGGCCACGCCTTTTACCTTCAGGCCGTAGGCGATGTTGTCCAGGACATTCATGTGCGGGAACAGGGCGTAGTCCTGGAACACAGTGTTGACGTCGCGCAGGTAGGGCGGCACCCCAGCGGCCTCGACACCGTGGATGCGGATCGAGCCGCTGGTGGGTTGCTCGAAGCCGGCGATCAGGCGCAGGCAGGTGGTCTTGCCCGAACCTGAAGGGCCGAGCATGGAGAAGAACTCGCCATCGATGATGTCGATGCTGACCTGGTCGACGGCCTTGACCTCGCCGAAGGTGCGGCAAACCTGGGTGAACTGGACGGCTAGGGGCATGCGTGGGCTCCGGACATCGATGTTTCTCCTGTTCCGGCCTCTTCGCGGGCAAGCCCGCTCCTACAGGCGGTGATCAGCCTGTGGGAGCGGGCTTGCCCGCGAAGGGGCTAGTACAGGCATTCAGGCAACCTCAGCGCCCACCCATGATCGCAATGTAATCCTGGGTCCAGCGGCTATACGGCACGAACTTGCCCCCCTGGGCCTGCGGGGTCTTCCAGAAGGCAATCTTGTCGAAATTGTCGAAACCGTTGGTCTTGCAACCTTCGGCCCCCAACAGTTCGCTGCCGGTGCATGCCGCCGGCACCGCCGGCAACGAGCCGAACCAGGCCGCCACATCACCTTGCACCTTCGGCTGCAATGACCAATCCATCCACTTGTAGGCGCAGTTGGGGTGCTTGGCTTCGCTGTGCAGCATGGTGGTGTCGGCCCAGCCGGTCGCGCCTTCCTTGGGAATGGTCGAGGCCACCGGCTGGTTTTCGCCCTTCAGGCCATTGACCATGTAACCCCAGGAGCTGGAGGCGACAACGCCTTCGTTCTTCACATCACTCATCTGCACCGTGGCGTCATGCCAGTAACGATGGATCAGCGGTTGCTGCTGGCGCAGCAGTTCCAGCACGGCCTTGTATTGCTCCTCGTTCAGCTCGTAGGGGTCCTTGATGCCCAGTTCGGGCTTGGTGGACTTCAGGTACAGCGCCGCGTCGGCGATATAGATCGGCCCGTCGTAGGCCTGCACGCGGCCCTTGTTGGGCTTGCCGTCGGGCAGGTTCTGCGGCTCGAACACCACACCCCAGCTGGTGGGGGCCTGCTTGAAGGTATTGGTGTTGTAAAGCAGCACGTTCGGCCCCCACTGGTATGGCGTGCCGTACACTTGATTGTCGACCACGTACCAGCCACCGTTCTGCAGGCGCGGGTCGATGTTCTTCCAGTTGGGGATCAGGGCGGTGTTGATCGGCTGCACGCGCTTGCCCACGATCAGCCGCAGCGAGGCATCGCCCGAGGCGGTGACCAGGTCATAACCGCCCTTGGTCATCAGGCTGACCATCTCGTCCGAGGTGGCGGCGGTCTTCACACTGACCTTGCAGCCGGTTTCCTTCTCGAAGCCGGTCACCCAGTCGTAGGCCTTGTCGCTTTCACCGCGCTCGATATAGCCGGGCCAGGCGACGATATCCAGGCGCCCCTCGCCAGGCCCCAGGGCCTTGGGCGGTTCGGCAGCCTGCAGGCTGGCGCTGGCCAGCACGGCACCGGTCATGGCGCCGAGCAATGCGGTCTTGTGCACTGACATGGTGTTCCCTCTTTTTGGAGATCTTGTTCGGGGCAGTCATCAAGCAAGCCGTGAAGCAATTGTTATAAGCGTAGTGCGATCGCGCGAGGTATTGGCGATATCGAGTCTAGTTGGCTTTTTGCCAGCCAATGCAACATCCGGAAGCAAATCCGCGATGGCGTGCGTTCTGCCAAGCCTTACTCTGGCGGTTGAATCTTCTTGCGTGGAGACACATGAATGAACACTCGGGGCTTGCTTGATCAACTCCTCAAATCCGGCCAGCAGATGCTCGAAAAACAGGGGGGCGCCAACACGTCCGGCAGCGCTGGCGGTGGGCTTGGCGGGCTGTTGTCCGGTGCCGGTGGCGGCCTGTTGGGTGGCGGCGCTCTGGGCTTGTTGCTGGGCAGCAAGAAAGCCCGAAAATACGGCGGCAAAGCCCTGACCTATGGTGGCCTGGCCGCGCTGGGAGTGCTCGCCTACAAAGCCTACGGCAACTGGCAGGCCAATCAGCGCGGGGCCGCAGCCGAACCGCAAACCGTCGACCGCCTGCCGCCTGCACAGGTCGAGCAGCACAGCCAGGCGGTGCTGCGGGCGCTGGTGGCGGCGGCCAAGTCCGATGGCCATATCGACGAGCGCGAACGGGCGCTGATCGAGGGCGAGTTCACCCGCCTGGACAGCGACCGCGAGCTGCAGCACTGGCTGCACGCCGAGCTGAACAAGCCGCTGGACCCGGCCGAAGTGGCCCGCGCCGCGCAAACGCCGGAAATGGCCGCCGAGATGTACCTGGCCAGCGTGATGATGGTCGACCAGGAAAACTACATGGAACGTGCCTACCTCGACGAACTGGCCCGCCAACTGCGCCTGGACCCAGGCTTGCGTCAGGAGCTGGAAAGCCAGGTACGGCTTGCTGCGGGCCAATAACTGGGGGCTGCGTCGCAGCCCATCGCCGGCAAGCCAGCTCCCACAGGGTTATCACAACCTTCGACATTTCGCTGATACCTGTGGGAGCGGGCGTGCCCGCGAAGGGCTGCACAGCAGCCCCAGTGACATGTCCATCAGCAGGTATGCCTGTTTAGCCCTCACTTCACCCGCAAATCTGTAAGGCCTCTGGGCTATACTTCGGCGATTTTTCCCGCTCGTTGTGAATTCCTGAGGGCTGAATGTGAAAAACTGGACCTTGCGCCAACGGATCCTGGCAAGTTTCGCCGTGATCATCGCCATCATGCTGCTGATGATCGTGGCCGCCTACTCGCGGTTGGTGGCCATCGAAACTGCCGAACAGGCGGTGGGGACCGACAGCATTCCCGGGGTCTATTACAGCTCGATGATCCGCAGCGCCTGGGTCGACAGCTACGTCACCAGCCAGCAACTGGTGGGGCTGTCCAACCACCGTGAGATCACTTCAGCCGACATGGAGCTGTTCAAAAGCTTCGAAGACCGGCTCAAGCAGCACATGGCCAGCTACCAGGCTACCATCCAGGACAAGGACGACCAGACCCGCTTCGAGAGCTTCGTGCAACTGGAAGAGAACTACCTCAGGATCGTCAATCAGGTGCTGGATGCATATCGCCAGCACAACTACGCCGAAGCTGAACGGCTGATCATGGAGGTGCTGACGCCGGCCTGGGTGGAAGGGCGCAAGCACCTTAATGAAGTGATCGAATTCAATCGGGCGTCTGCCGCCTCCGCCACCAGCGAGATTGTCAGCGCCGTGAGCACGGCCAAAGGCAGCATGGTGGTTTCGCTGCTGCTGGCCATCGTCGCGGCCGCCATTTGTGGCCTGTTGCTGATGCGTGCCATCACCGCTCCCATGCAGCGCATTGTCCATGCGCTCGACAGGTTGCGCTCGGGTGACCTGAGCATGCGCCTGAGCCTGGACCGCAAGGACGAGTTCGGCGCCATCGAAAGCGGGTTCAACGAAATGGCCGAGGCACTGGCCAACCTGGTGGCACAGGCACAGCGTTCGTCGGTGCAGGTGACCACGTCGGTTACCGAAATTGCCGCCACGTCCAAGCAACAGCAGGCCACTGCCACCGAAACGGCAGCTACTACCACCGAAATCGGCGCCACCTCGCGGGAAATTGCGGCCACTTCACGTGATCTGGTGCGGACCATGACCGAAGTCACCTCCGCCGCTGATCAGGCTTCCAGCTTGGCCGGCTCCGGCCAGCAGGGGCTGGCGCGCATGGAAGAGACCATGCATCAGGTGATGGGCGCCGCCGACCTGGTCAACGCCAAGCTCGGTATCCTCAACGAGAAGGCCAGCAACATCACTCAGATGGTGGTAACCATCGTCAAGGTTGCCGACCAGACCAACCTGCTGTCGCTGAACGCCGCCATCGAAGCGGAAAAGGCCGGCGAGTACGGCCGTGGCTTTGCTGTGGTGGCCACCGAAGTGCGCCGCCTTGCCGACCAGACCGCCGTGGCCACCTACGACATCGAGCAGATGGTGCGTGAAATCCAGTCGGCGGTATCGGCCGGGGTCATGGGCATGGACAAGTTCTCCGAAGAAGTACGCCGTGGCATGTTCGAAGTGCAGCAGGTGGGCGAGCAGCTCAGCCAGATCATTCATCAGGTGCAGGCCTTGGCGCCGCGCGTGCTGATGGTCAACGAAGGCATGCAGGCCCAGGCCACCGGTGCCGAGCAGATCAACCAGGCGCTGGCCCAGCTCAGCGATGCCAGTACCCAGACCGTCGAGTCGCTGCGCCAGGCCAGTTTTGCCATTGATGAACTGAGCCAGGTGGCCGCCGGCCTGCGTGGCGGCGTGTCGCGTTTCAAAGTCTGACCGCGATGAACGACTTGCAACCGCGCGCCGCACCCGTGCACAACGTCAAGGGTGAGTTGTACCTGCAGTTTCGCCTCAGGGAGCAGCGCTTTGCCCTGAGCGTGCACGAGGTGATCGAGGTGCTGCCGCGCCAGCCGCTCAAGCCGATTGCCCAGGCACCTGCCTGGGTCGCGGGCATCCTCGCCCATCGCGGCCAACTGGTCCCGGTGATCGACCTTGCCGCGCTGAGTTTTGGCCAACCTGCGGCGCAACGCACCAGTACGCGCCTGGTGCTGGTGCACTACCGTGGCAGCCTGCAGCTTGGCCTGATCCTGGAACAGGCCACTGAAACCCTGCGTTGCCAACCCGACGAGTTCCAGCCCTATGGCGTGGACACGGGCGAAGCGCCATATCTGGGCCCGGTGCGCCAGGATGCTCTGGGCCTGCTGCAGCGCATCGAAGTCAATGACCTGCTGACCGACGCCGTGCACCAATTGCTGTACACGCAAGACCCGACAGGGATGCTTACATGAACGAGCAGCGTTTTTTCCGCTTCCTGCGTGAGCGTATCGGCCTGGACGTGGAGTCGGTGGGCGCGCCCATGGTCGAACGCGCACTGCGCCAGCGTTGCGTTGCCGTGGGCGCGACGGACCTGGAAGATTACTGGCTGCGTCTGCAGCAGTCGACGGATGAGCAACAAGCGCTGATCGAAGCGGTGATCGTCCCGGAAACCTGGTTTTTCCGATATCCCGAATCCTTCACGGCACTGGGCAGCCTGGCCCACAAACGCCAGGCCCAACTGGCGGGCGCGCGGCCACTGCGATTGCTCAGCCTGCCTTGCTCAACCGGCGAGGAACCCTATTCGCTGGCCATGGCCTTGCTCGACGCCGGCATGGCGCCGGGCGCATTCATCATTGATGGCATGGACATCAGCCCCAACTCGGTAGCCAAGGCCGGGCAGGCTGTGTATGGCCGCAATGCTTTCCGTGGCAGCGAACTGGGCTTTCGCGAACGCTATTTCGATGCGCTGGACGAAGGCCACCGCCTGCATGAACGGGTACGTCAGCAGGTCAGCCTGCAGGTGGGCAATGTGCTTGACCCGGCGTTGGCCAGCCGCGATGGGCTGTATGACTTCGTGTTCTGCCGCAATCTGTTGATCTATTTCGACGTGCCTACCCAACAGCGTGTGTTCGAAGTGCTCAAGCGCCTGTTGCATCCACAGGGTGTGCTGTTCATCGGCCCGGCCGAAGGCAGCTTGTTGGCGCGCCTGGGCATGCGTCCGCTAGGGATCGCCCAGTCGTTTGCCTATGTGCGCCAGCAAGGTAACAGCACCCCGTTGCCGGCGACACCCGCCCAGCCCGCGAGGCGGACGCTGGCGACTTTACCCACATCAGGTTATCCGCCGCCCGGCGTGCCGATGCGGCGCCCGCTGCGGGTGCTGCCGGCGGTGACCCGCCCTGCGCCAGCCCGTGAGCACAAGCCCGAGGCCGCCAGCGAGTTGCTGGCCAGCATTGCCCGGCTGGCCAATGCCGGCGCCAGCGAACAGGCGCGTGAAGAATGCCAGCGCTACCTGAAGCAGTATCCGCCGTCCGCCCAGGTGTACTACTGGCTGGGGCTGCTCAGTGATACCGAGGGCGATGCGCAGCAGGCGCTGACCCACTATCGCAAGGCCCTGTACCTGGAACCACAGCACCCCGAAGCGCTGGTGCACCTGGCCGCCTTGCTGGCGGCCCAGGGCGATCTGGCCGGCGCCCGGCGCCTGCAGGATCGCGCAGTGCGGGCTGGTCGGGAGCCTGAACGATGAACACTGAATCCGCGTTGCAACTGCTCGCCGAGGATGACGCGCACATCGACGACTGCTGGAACCGTATTGGCGTGCACGGCGACAAGCAGTGCCCGCTGCTGGAGCGGCATGTTCATTGCCGCAATTGCGAGGTGTATGCCGCTGCGGCTACGCGTTTGCTCGACCGCTATGCGCTGATGCCGGATCACCAGGCAGCAGCGGTACAACAGGTCGAAGAAAACACCGGCCGCTCCATGCTGCTATTTCGACTGGGCGAAGAATGGCTGGCGCTGGCCACTGCCAGCCTCGCCGAAATCGCCCCGCTGCAGGCTGTGCATTCGCTGCCGCACCAGCGCTCGCGGCTGCTGCAGGGGGTTGCCAATGTCCGCGGTGCGTTGGTCCCATGCCTGTCGCTGGCTGATTTGCTGGGTGTGCAGGCCGGCACCGCCGAGCAACGGAGCGGTCGGGCCATGCCCCGCATGCTGATTCTGGCTGCCGCAGGTGGGCCTGTAGTGATGGCCGTCGAGGAAATCGACGGTATTCACCGGCTCGATCCATTGCTGCTGGGCAGCGGCCAGGACGCCTCACGCTTCACCGCTGCTGTCCTGCAGTGGCGCGGCCGCAGCGTGCGGGTGCTGGACGATCAACACCTACTGTCTGCCGTGCAGCGGAGCCTGTCATGACCCCAGAGCAAATGCGCGACGCATCGTTGCTCGAACTGTTCAGCCTGGAGGCCGAGGCGCAGACCCAGGTGCTGAGTGCTGGCTTGATGGCACTGGAACGCAACCCCACCCAGGCCGACCAGCTTGAGGCGTGCATGCGTGCCGCTCACTCGCTCAAGGGGGCCGCGCGCATCGTCGGGGTGGATGCTGGTGTCAGCGTTGCCCACGTCATGGAAGATTGCCTGGTGGCGGCGCAGGAAGGTCGGCTGCGGCTGACCGCCGAGCACATTGACACACTGTTGCAGGGGACCGACCTGCTGATGCGTATCGCCACGCCAGGCGATGCCGCGGCGCAGGCGACCTTGCCGGTGTTTCTTGCGCAGATGGCCAGCCTGCTCGACCCGGGCGCTGCGATGCCTGCACCGCCGCTGGCTGCACCCGTGGTCCCAGAGCCGCCGTTGGCAAGCTTGCCGTCTGCCCCCCCGGTATTGCCAGCCGAACCGCCCGACCCAGAGGCAGAGCCCGAGCCGATTCTGCAGCGCAAGGCTGGCAAGCGCGCAGGCGAAGGTGCCGAGCGGGTACTGCGTGTCACCGCCGACCGCCTCAATAGTCTGCTCGACCTGTCCAGCAAGTCGCTGGTGGAAACCCAGCGGCTCAAGCCTTACCTGGCCACCCTGCAACGCCTCAAACGCATGCACGGCCAAGGCATGCAGGCGCTCGACGGCTTGCGCCTGCAACTCGAGGACAGTGGCCAGAGCAGCGAGGTGCTCGAAGCCCTGGCGCAAACCCAGCGTCTGCTGGCGGAAACCCAGCAGATCCTGCAGCAGCAGGCGGCCGACCTGGACGAGTTCGGCTGGCAGGCCAGCCAGCGTGCGCAGTTGCTGTATGACACGGCCCTGGCTTGCCGCATGCGGCCGTTTGCCGACGTGCTGACCGGGCAGAGCCGCATGGTCCGCGACCTGGGCCGTTCGCTGGGCAAGCCGGTGCGGTTGGTGGTGGAAGGGGAGAAAACCCAGGTCGATCGCGATGTGCTGGAAAAGCTCGAAGCACCGCTGACGCACCTGTTGCGCAATGCCGTCGACCACGGCATCGAATTGCCCCAGCGGCGCCTGCTGGCGGGCAAGCCCGACGAAGGCGTGATCCGCCTGCGGGCTTCGCACCAGGCCGGCATGCTCAGCCTGGAGCTGATCGACGATGGCGCCGGTATCGACCTGGAGCGCCTGCGCAGCAGCATCGTCGAGCGTGCCCTGTCGCCCGCCGACACTGTGGCGCGCATGAGCGAGGCGGAACTGCTGACGTTCCTGTTCCTGCCTGGTTTCAGCCTGCGCGACACGGTCACCGAGGTGTCCGGGCGCGGTGTGGGGCTGGATGCGGTGCAGCACATGATCCGCGAGCTGCGCGGCTCAATAGAGCTGACCCAGGTGGCGGGGCAGGGCTGCCGCTTCCACCTGCAGGTACCGCTGACCTTGTCGGTGGTACGTAGCCTGGTTGTCGAGGTGGGTGGTGAAGCCTACGCCTTCCCGCTGGCCCATATCGAACGCACGCTGGAGGTGACCGCCGAGCAGATCGTACAGATCGAAGGGCGCCAGCATTTCTGGCATGAAGGCCGGCATATCGGCCTGGTGGCAGCCAGCCAGTTGCTCAACCGCCCGGCCGGGCAAAGCGACGAAGCCAGCCTGCGCGTGGTGGTGATCCGCGAGCGCGAGCAACTGTATGGCGTGGCCGTGGAGCGGCTGGTGGGCGAGCGGGTGCTGGTGGTGATGCCACTCGACCCACGGCTGGGCAAGGTGCAGGACATTTCCTCTGGCGCTTTGCTCGATGATGGCTCGGTGGTACTGATCGTCGATGTCGAAGACTTGCTGCGCTCGGTGGAAAAACTGCTCAGCACCGGCAGCCTGGAACGCGTCGAGCGCGGCAGCAGCGGTGCCCGCGGCGTGGTCCGTAAACGCATCCTGGTGGTCGACGACTCGCTGACCGTGCGCGAGCTGCAGCGCAAGCTGCTGGGCAACCGCGGCTACGATGTGGCGGTGGCGGTAGATGGCATGGACGGCTGGAACGCCCTGCGCGGCGAGGACTTCGACCTGCTGATCACCGACATCGACATGCCGCGCATGGACGGCATCGAGCTGGTCACCCTGGTTCGCCGCGACCAGCGCCTGCAGTCGCTGCCGGTAATGGTGGTGTCCTATAAAGACCGTGAGGAAGACCGACGGCGTGGCCTGGATGCAGGCGCCGACTACTATTTGGCAAAGGCCAGTTTCCACGACGATGCGTTGCTGGATGCTGTGGTGGAGCTGATCGGAGGTGCTCAGGGATGAAGATCGCCATCGTCAATGACATGCCCATGGCCGTCGAGGCGCTGCGCCGGGCGGTCGCCCTGGAGCCTGCTCACCAGGTGGTGTGGGTGGCCAGCAACGGCGCCGAGGCGGTGCAGCGCTGCGCCGAGCAATTGCCGGACCTGATCCTGATGGACCTGATCATGCCGGTAATGGACGGCGTGGAGGCCACCCGGCGGATCATGGCCGAAACCCCGTGCGCCATCGTCATCGTCACGGTGGACCGCAAACAGAATGTGCACAGGGTGTTCGAGGCCATGGGACATGGTGCCCTCGACGTGGTCGATACCCCGGCGCTGGGCGCTGGCGATGCCCGCGAAGCGGCGGCACCGCTGCTGCGCAAGATCCTCAATATCGGCTGGTTGGTCGGCCAGCAGCGCAGCCCTGCCGCAAAGCCGGTTGCCGCGCCCGTGCGCGAGGCTTCCCAGCGTCGCGGGCTGGTGGCGATCGGCTCGTCTGCGGGTGGCCCGGCGGCCCTCGAAGTGCTGCTCAAGGGTTTGCCGGCAGCGTTTCCGGCGGCCATCGTGCTGGTCCAGCATGTGGACCAGGTGTTTGCCGCAGGGATGGCCGAATGGCTCAGCAGCGCAGCAGGCCTGCCGGTGCGCCTGGCCCGCGAAGGCGAGCCGCCGCAGCCGGGCCAGGTGTTGCTGGCAGGCACCAACCACCACATTCGCCTGCTACAGAATGGCCAACTGGCCTACACTGCCGAGCCTGTCAATGAAATCTATCGGCCATCGATCGATGTGTTCTTCGAAAGCGTGGCACGTTACTGGAATGGCGATGCGGTGGGCGTGCTGCTCACCGGTATGGGCCGCGACGGCGCCCAGGGCCTGAAGCTGATGCGTCAGCAGGGCTTTCTGACCATTGCCCAGGACCAGGCCAGCAGCGCAGTGTACGGCATGCCCAAGGCTGCTGCGGCCATTGATGCCGCGGTGGAAATTCGCCCGCTTGAACGCATCGCCGGGCGCTTGACGGACTTTTTCGCAAAATGACGAAATGTAATGAATCACGCCGCCAGGCCGGCAGTGATCGGGTGAACAGGTATGAATGAATTACCGATCGAGGGTTTTCCCACCACCAACGAGAACTCGGCGATGGTGCTGCTGGTCGACGACCAGGCCATGATCGGCGAGGCGGTGCGGCGGGGGCTGGCCAATGAAGACAACATCGACTTCCACTTCTGTGCCGATCCGCACCAGGCGGTGCTACAGGCCATGCGCATCAAGCCCACGGTAATCCTCCAGGACCTGATCATGCCTGGTCTTGACGGTCTGACCCTGGTGCGCGAATACCGCAACAACCCGGCCACTCAGGACATCCCGATCATCGTCCTGTCGACCAAGGAAGACCCGCTGGTGAAGAGCGCGGCGTTTGCCGCCGGGGCCAACGACTATCTGGTCAAGCTGCCGGATACCATCGAACTGGTCGCGCGTATTCGCTACCACTCACGCTCCTACCTCACGCTGTTGCAACGCGACGAGGCCTACCGCGCCTTGCGCGTCAGCCAGCAGCAGCTGCTCGATTCCAACCTGATGCTGCAGCGGCTGATGAACTCCGATGGCCTGACCGGGCTGTCCAATCGCCGCCACTTCGACGAGTACCTGGAGCTGGAATGGCGCCGCGCCATGCGGGAACAGCAGCAGCTGTCGTTGCTGATGATCGATGTGGATTATTTCAAGGCCTACAACGACAGCTTCGGTCACCTTGCCGGCGACGAGGCTTTGCGTCAGGTAGCCGAGGCGATCCGTGGCTCGTGCTCGCGGCCGACCGACCTGCCGGCCCGCTATGGTGGCGAGGAGTTTGCGCTGGTGCTGCCCAATACGTCGCCCGGCGGGGCACGCCTGGTGGCCGAGAAGCTGCGCCAGACCGTGCTGGCCCTGGGCATCCCGCACACCGCTCCGGCTGCCGATGCCCGCCTGACCGTGAGCATTGGCCTGGCCACCCAGACCCCGGCCGTCGGCAGCCACTGCCGGCTGTTGATCTCGGCGGCGGACAAAGGCTTGTACCAGGCCAAGAACAGCGGGCGGAACCAGGTTGGCATTGCCTGACGGCAGGTACGCCGCTGCCATGGGGTAAATACGGCGCTCCGGTCGCCCGGCGGGTCTGCCGTCGTGCAGCGGACTCGGTTATACTCGCAGGCTTTTCACCGAATTCGCACGAGTAGCCAGCCCATGGAAATCCAACCGATCCTGAACACCATCAAGGACCTCACCGAGCGTTCCCAGTCCATTCGGGGGTATCTTTGACTACGATCACAAGCATGACCGCCTGATCGAAGTCAACCGCGAGCTGGAAGACCCCAACGTCTGGAACAAGCCCGAGTACGCCCAGGCCCTGGGCCGCGAGCGTGCCATGCTGGCACAGGTCGTCGAGACCCTGGACAAGCTGTCCAATGGCCTGTCCGACTGCAAGGACCTGCTCGACATGGCTGTCGAGGAAGAGGACGAAAGCGCTGTCAGCGACGTCGAGACCGAGCTGCAGGGCCTGGAAGAGTCCCTGGCGCAGCTTGAGTTCCGTCGCATGTTCAGCGGCGAAATGGACATGAACAACGCCTACCTGGATATCCAGGCCGGCTCCGGCGGTACCGAGGCGCAGGACTGGGCCAACATCCTGCTGCGCATGTACCTGCGCTGGGCCGACAAGCGTGGTTTTGACGCCACCATCATCGAGCTTTCCGAAGGTGAAGTCGCCGGGATCAAGGGCGCCACCGTGCACATCAAGGGCGAGTATGCCTTCGGCTGGCTGCGTACCGAAATCGGTGTGCACCGCCTGGTGCGCAAGAGCCCGTTCGACTCCGGTGCCCGTCGCCACACCTCGTTCTCGGCGGTATTCGTGTCGCCCGAAATCGACGACAAGGTCGAGATCGAGATCAACCCGTCCGACCTGCGCATCGACACCTACCGTTCCTCCGGTGCCGGTGGTCAGCACGTGAACACCACCGACTCGGCCGTACGTATTACCCACGTGCCGACCAACACCGTGGTGGCCTGTCAGAACGAACGCTCCCAGCACGCCAACAAAGACACCGCCATGAAAATGCTGCGGGCCAAGTTGTACGAGCTGGAAATGCAGAAGCGCAATGCTGCTTCGCAGGCGCTGGAAGACAGCAAGTCGGACATCGGCTGGGGCCACCAGATCCGTTCCTACGTACTGGATGACTCGCGCATCAAAGACCTGCGCACAGGCGTAGAGCGCAGCGACTGCCAGAAAGTGCTGGACGGTGACCTCGACCAGTACCTGGAAGCAAGCCTCAAGCAAGGGCTGTAAGCCGCACTCCACTGCCGCGATACCTGGCTACCCGCCGGTATCGCGTGCCCTGCCCGAATAGGGCAACGAATACCTGATGGAAAGAATGACGACATGAGCGACCTCAAGACCGAATCGCAAGACCTGCAACAGGAAGAAAATGCCCTGATCGCCCTGCGCAAGGAAAAACTTGCCGCCGAGCGCGCCAAAGGCAACGCCTTCCCCAACGACTTCCGTCGCGACAGCTACTGCAACGACCTGCAGAAACAGTACGCGGACAAGACCAAGGAAGAGCTGGAAGCAGCCGCGATCCCGGTCAAGGTTGCCGGCCGTATCATGCTCAACCGTGGCTCGTTCATGGTGATCCAGGACATGACCGGTCGTATCCAGGTCTACGTCAACCGCAAGACCCTGCCAGAAGAAACCCTGGCCGCAGTCAAGACCTGGGACCTGGGCGACATCATCAGCGCCGAAGGCACACTGGCCCGTTCCGGCAAGGGCGACCTGTACGTCGAAATGACCAACGTGCGTCTGCTGACCAAGTCGCTGCGCCCGCTGCCCGACAAGCACCATGGCCTGACCGACACCGAGCAGCGCTACCGCCAGCGTTACGTCGACCTGATGGTCAACGAAGAAACCCGCCACACGTTCCGTGTGCGTTCGCAGGTGATCTCGCACATTCGCAAGTTCCTCATCGAGCGTGACTTCCTCGAAGTTGAAACGCCAATGCTGCAGACCATCCCGGGCGGCGCGGCGGCCAAGCCGTTCGAAACCCACCACAACGCCCTGGACATGGCCATGTTCCTGCGTATCGCGCCGGAGCTGTACCTCAAGCGCCTGGTGGTCGGTGGCTTTGAAAAGGTGTTCGAGATCAACCGCAACTTCCGTAACGAAGGTGTTTCGACGCGTCACAACCCTGAATTCACCATGCTCGAGTTCTACCAGGCCTACGCCGATTACCGCGACAACATGGACCTCACCGAGGAACTGTTCCGCGAGCTGGCACAGCTTGTACTGGGCTCTACCGACGTGCCGTACGGCGACAAGGTGTTCCACTTCGGCGAGCCGTTCGTGCGCCTGTCGGTGTTCGACTCGATCCTCAAGTACAACCCGGAACTGACCGCTGCCGACCTGCAGGACGTTGACCGCGCCCGCGACATCGCCAAGAAGGCCGGTGCCAAGGTGCTGGGCCACGAAGGCCTGGGCAAGCTGCAGGTGATGATTTTCGAAGAGCTGGTCGAGCACAAGCTGGAGCAGCCGCACTTCATCACCGAGTACCCGTTCGAAGTGTCGCCGCTGGCCCGTCGTAACGACGACAACCCGGCTGTCACCGACCGCTTCGAGCTGTTCATCGGTGGCCGCGAAATCGCCAACGCCTACTCCGAGCTCAACGATGCCGAGGACCAGGCCGAGCGCTTCCTGGCCCAGGTGGCCGAGAAGGACGCCGGTGACGACGAAGCCATGCACTACGATGCCGACTTCGTGCGTGCGCTGGAATACGGCATGCCGCCGACCGCCGGTGAAGGCATCGGTATCGACCGGCTGGTGATGCTGTTGACCAACTCGCCGTCGATCCGCGACGTGATCCTGTTCCCGCACATGCGTCCACAGGCCTGAGTGAATTGAACAAGCCGCCTTTCGAGGCGGCTTTTTCTTGCCTGAAGCTTTATGTTGTCTGTACTGGCTCTATCGCCGGCAAGCCAGCGCCCACAGGTACTGCATAGGTCCTGACGATTGTGCGGGCCTGTGGGGGCTGGCGTGCCGGCGATGAGGCCAGCGCAGGCCGCAGATGACTTGAACCGTGAGGTATCCCCGTGACACCCGCCATGCCTGATCAAGGCGCCGCCGGCATCGCTACCGCCGTCGCCGAAAACGTGCAATACCAAGGTCGCAAGACTGCCCGCCAAGGCAGCGAACAGCGCCGCCAGCTGATCCTCGACGCCGCCATGCGCATCGTTGTGCGCGATGGGGTTCGCGGTGTGCGCCACCGTGCGGTGGCCGCCGAGGCCGCTGTGCCGCTGTCGGCCACCACCTACTACTTCAAGGACATCGAGGACCTGCTCACCGACACCTTCGCCCAATATGTCGAGCGCAGTGCCGCCTACATGGCCAAACTGTGGGCCAACACCGAGGTGGTGTTGCGCCAGTTGCTGGCCCAGGGCGACGGCAGCCCGCAGGCACGGGCGCGGCTGGCTGACGAAGTGGCGCGCATGACTGCCGACTATGTGCAGCGGCAACTGCTGAACCGCCGCGATTTCCTGATGGCCGAACAGGCCTTTCGCCAGGAAGCGCTGCTGTGTCCACGCCTGGCTGAGCTGGTACGTGCCCACGAGCAGATCCTGCTGCACGGCACCCGGCAATTGTTGCAGGTGGTGGGATCGCGGCAACCGGAACAGGACGCCCAGATGTTGACGGCGATTATCGAGCAGATGGAATATCAGGGCCTGCTCAAGGATGCGAACGCGCAAGCCGATGGGCAGATGCTCGCTATGCTTACCCGATACCTGCAGCTGGTGCTGGCATCGGCCTGAGCCGAGACCGATTTTTCAAGGAGAACCTGATGAAAGCCTGGCGTGTGGTGTTGTTGACTCTGTCATTCCTGCTGCTGGGCGGTTGTCTGGTGACCTTCCATGAGCCTTTGCCCAGCAACCAGGCGGCGCCCAAGGCCCTGCTCGGCAAGTGGAGCAGCAAGGACGCCTGGGGCGAGCCGTTGAAGCTGACCATCAGCCGCAGCGGCGGCGGTGCCTACAAGGCGGTGGCCACGGCCAAGGGCAAGGCGCCTGAGGAATACGTGTTCACCGTTTCGCGCCACGGTAACCGCTGGTACCTGTCGGCAGGCGTGCCCAAGCGCCTGGGGGGCAACTTCCTGATCGGCGGTTTCGACATCGTCGAGGGCAAGGAGCTGGTGGTCTACAACCTGGATGTCGAGCAGGTGCAGCAGGCGGTGGACAAAAAGGAACTGACCGGGCGCAGTACCGAGGTGCCGGAAGACAACGGTGACGGCGTGCTGATCGACAGCCCGTCGGCGCGTGTGCTGGCCTACCTGGACGACCCGGCCAACTCCGATTTGTTCGTCGAAGTGGCGCGGTTCCAGCGTACTGGCAAGTAGTGACCTGTGCCGGCCTCTTCGCGGCTAAAGCCGCTCCCACAGGCACTGCATCAGGCTTGAGACCTGTGCGGTCCCCGTGGGAGCGGCTTTAGCCGCGAAGAGGCCAGCACAGGCAACACAAGGCTTGGCTCATTGTTGCAATAAGGAGTCCCCAGTGGACGAATACCAGCAAACCATCCGTGCCCTGTCTGACCGCATCGTGGCGGCACAGACCCCGATCCGGGTGCTGGACGCGGTGAAGTGGGACGACAACATTCGTCAGGGCTTCCTCAAGGGCAAGGGCAAGGAGCCGCCGGCCGTCGACCGTGCCTATTACCAGTCGCGCCCGCTGTCGTTCGACTCCGGCGCGGTCAAGGCCGAGTTCCAGGGCATCGAGCGCGACATCATCCGCCAGCTTGGCCAGTTCAACCCGGTCGGGCAGATCATGAAGCGCATGTGCCGCGAATACCGCATGGTGGTGCGTATGCTCGAAGCGCGCGGTACCGAGGACTTTGGCCTTATCTCCCAGGAGCTGTATGGTGCTGCCTCCGATGCCTTCCATGCCGGTGACCCGACCCTGGCCGACCTCGGCCTGATGCTGTCGGACTACCTGAACAACATCGATGGCCGTGGCGACCTGAAGGACGAACCGAAAAACCTCACCGCCAAGGAGGCCGTGGAGATCCTCCAGCACCGGCTGAACAAGGTGTTCGGCGAGGCCGAGGGAACCATCCGCGTGTTCGAGTCCGACGGTATCGTCGCCGATGCGGCGGCCGGTGCCGACTACATCAAGGTGCGCGCCGATGCCATGTTCAACGCGCGCGACGTGCGCGCCCTGGAGGTACACGAAGGGCTGGTGCATGTCGGCACCACGCTCAATGGCCTGAACCAGCCGATCTGCACCTTCCTGGCCAAGGGGCCGCCCTCGTCGACGGTTACCCAGGAAGGCCTGGCCATCCTCATGGAGGTGATTGCCTTTGCTTCCTACCCTAGCCGTCTGCGCAAGCTCACCAACCGCACCCGCGCCATCCACATGGTCGAGGAGGGCGCCGATTTCCTCCAGGTGTTCGATTTCTTCCGTGAGCAAGGCTTCGAGATCGCGCAGAGCTACAGCAATGCCAGCCGGGTGTTCCGCGGTTCGGTGCCCAATGGCCTGCCATTCACCAAGGATTTGTCCTACCTCAAGGGCTTCATCATGGTTTACAACTACATTCAGTTGGCCGTGAAAAAAGGCAAGCTCGAACAGATCCCGTTGCTGTTCTGTGGCAAGACCACCCTGGAAGACATGCGCACCCTGCGCCAACTGGTGGAGGAGGGCCTGGTCGAGCCGCCCAAGTACCTGCCCGAGCAGTTCCGCGACCTTAACGCGCTGTCGGCCTGGATGTGCTTCTCCAACTTCCTCAACCACCTGAGCCTGGACCGTATTGAAGCCGACTACGCGAACATTCTCTGACCGCTGCCGCCTGCTGGCGCTTGGCTTGCTGCTGTTGGGGCTGAGTGGCTGCAGCAGCTTGCTGTTCTACCCCGAGCGCGGTCAGGCGTTTACCCCCGAGCGCGCCAAACTCGCCTACCGCGATGTCACCCTTGTGACGTCGGACGGCCTGCGGCTGCATGGCTGGTGGTTGCCGGCCAAGGCCGGCATCGAGGTCAAGGGTACGGTGCTGCATTTGCACGGTAACGGCGGCAACCTGCCCGGGCACCTGGGGGGCAGCTACTGGCTGCCGGAGCAGGGTTACCAGGTGCTGATGATCGATTACCGCGGGTACGGCTTGTCGCAGGGCACGCCGAGCCTGCCAGACGTGTACGAAGATATTTCCGCTGCCATGGCCTGGCTGGACCAGGCCCCCGAGGTAAAGGGCAAGCCACTGGTGCTGCTGGGGCAAAGCCTAGGTGGGGCCATGGCCATTCACTACCTGGCGGTCCATCCCGAGCAGCGTCAGCGGTTCAGTGCGCTGGTGTTTGATGGGGTGCCAGCCAGTTACCGTTCAGTCGGGCGTTTTGCCCTCAGCACCTCGTGGATGACCTGGCCGTTACAGGTGCCGCTGTCGTGGCTGGTGCCGGACGGCGACAGCGCAATCCGTTCGATCGAGCAGCTCAGCAGCCCGCCCAAGCTGTTCTTCCACAGCATTGACGATAACCTGGTGCCGATGGACAACGGCATCCGCCTGTACCAGCACGCGCCACCGCCGCGGGTGCTGCAATTGACCCGTGGTGGCCACGTACAGACCTTCGCCGACCCCACGTGGCGCCAGGTGATGCTGCGTTTTCTTGATGACCCCAGCCATTTCAACGGCCTGCGGCGCCTGGCCGAAGTGCCCAATTACCCTGACGAGAACAACAAGCAATGAGTGAAGAACGCAACGCCATCCCGCTGATCCTGACCGGCGTCGGCAGCATCATCGTGACGGTGGGGGCCTTGTGGTACTACGGTTACCTGCATTTCGCCAAACCGGAGGATGCCCTGTTGTTGCAGGACTTCACCATGCTCAAGACGATTCCGGGCGAGGACTACAAGGTTTCGCTGGACCCGGCACCGCAAGTGGCCCAGTGCGTCGATGGCGTGCTGGTATTGTTCGACACCGAGCAGAAAGGCCTGACCGGGGTGCTGGTGGACAACCGCAAGCGTGCGGTGCGCTGCATGGGCGAGGAAACCCCGAAGCAGGTGAAGTGAGTGTTCGGCGCAGCATTTTGGGCGTCTGCGGCGGACAAAGAAAAGCCCCGCGTCGATCGCGGGGCTTTCTGTTCAGCTAGCCAGCCTTAACGCTGAACCTGGCTCATCGAGCGCGGTGCCACTGGCTGGTTGTCGTTGGAGATGGTCACCTCCACCCGACGGTTTTGCGCGCGGCCCGAATTGCTGCCGTTGTCCGCGACCGGGTACTCCTTGCCATAGCCCTGGGCGACGATGCGCGCCGGGTCTACGCCTGCACGTACCAGTGCCATGCGCACGCTGTTGGCACGGCGCTCGGACAGGCTCTGGTTGTAGTTGGCCGAGCCGACGCTGTCGGTGTAGCCCTCTACGATCACCTTGCGCTCCGGGTTTTCCTGAAGGAACTGGGCCAGTTTGGTGATGTTCGGGTAGGCGTTGCTCTTGAGTTCGGCCTTGTTGAAGTCGAACAGCACGTCGCCGAAGGTCACCAGCGTACCGCGGTCGGTCTGCTTGGCATTCAGGCTGTCCTGAAGCTTGGCGATCTGCGCGTCGCGGGCGTCCAGCTTGGCCTGGGCGCGCTGGGCCGAGGCGTTCTTCAACTCACCTTCGGCAGTACGCAGGGCAATGGTCTGCTTGGCCACTTCGACACGCTGGTTGGTCAGATAGGCCAGTTGGTCGACCTTCTTCTCGTCTTCACGGTCCATGTAAGCCTTGTCGGCTTTGTTCAGCCAATCCTGGGCATCTTTGGTCTCCAGTGCGGCGACTTTGCTTGCTTGCGGGTCGCTCTGCAGCGAGGAGAAGTTGGTACGGGCCGCTTCCAGATTGGCATTCGGGTCGTGCGAGCAGGCAGCAAGACCGACGCTGAGGGCCAGCAGGGCGGGAATCATGACGTGTTTGCGCATAGTGTTCATCCTTTGATCGAGTGCGAAGGCTAAGGTTGGCGGGGCAGGGCTCACTGAGCGCTGCGCAGGCCTTCCTCACGTACGTCCTGAACGCCCTGGCGGGCATCCTGCACGGCCTTCTGGGCCTTGGCCGCCTGGGCCTTGCGTTCGGCGAGGCGTGCGTCCCACTCGGCCTGTTGGGCCAGGCGCTTGGCCTCGTCGTACTTCTTGTCGTGCATGGCGATTTCGGCTTGCTTGAACTTGTCCTGGGCCGCTTTCATTTCCACGGCGGCGAACTCGGTGCCCCCCGCGCTGACGGCAGAGTTCACGGCGGACTGGGTAACGGCATACTGCTCGGTGGGCGGGTTGCCCGCACAGCCGGCCAGGACCAGGCTACTGCCCAGGGCCAGCGCGGCCAGCTTGAACCCGCGCACATGAGTAGATGACAGTTTGCTGGTGCGGGTCTTCATGGTGGTCAGCTCCATTGGATCACTCCTGATAACGACGATGTCCGTAGCAGTCCATCGCTCAATCCCTGACAAAACCGTGCGCTTCAGCTGAACGGTGCACGATGGCAGTGTGCAGGGTTTTAGCGTGATGGCTATTGGCTCCGACTCGAACGTTTTCAGAATGGTTCAGAAAAAAGTGCGCTAAACGAGGAATTATTTCTGACTGATTGGTCAGTGAGGGATGGTGTGAACTTTCGCGGGCTGGAGCGGTATTCCGGGCCTTGGCGAGGCCCGGAACGTTGGGGCAGGTGGTTATTGTTCGCTGTCGTCGCCGTGGGTGCTCAGGCTATGCAGGTGCTGTCGCGAGAGGGACAGAAAACGTGGCGTAGAGCCTATATCTTCGTACAGCGGGTCGCCTTCTTCATCGGTGGCAATGACCTGGCGACCCTGCACGTAGGGGAAGCTTGCTTCAAGCTCTTCAAGGGCGGCCGCCACCAGTTCGCCAAGCAGTTCTTCGGCGGTGCGCTTGGGGTACATGTCGATCAGCGCGGCCAGGCGCGCCTCGGACTCCAGGTCCAGATGCAACACATGGCCCGTGGGGCTGAGCGTACCGGCGGCATTTTGTTCCCAGTGCTGGGCGAGTTCACGGATTTTCATGATGACCTCTGTTGACGCCTTTACAGGCTGCATTGCATGGGAGTGCTGTGCTTTCACTTTAGTTTGCTTTGGCTGATCTCGGCTTGCCATTGCCGCTCGGCTGGGGGCACTCTTCGGTAGAGCTGTATACAGGAGTGCGCCAGTGCCGCGCCAAAGAGAGGGCCAATGACCGATATCGATGTGCGTTTGCGTGAAGATGTCCATGTGTTGGGTGAGCTGCTCGGCGAAACCATTCGCCAGCAGCATGGCGATGCGTTCTTGCAGAAAATCGAGGACATTCGCCACAGCGCCAAGGCCGACCGCCGTGGCCCTGGCGAGCAACTGACCTCTACCCTGGCCGACCTGGCCGAAGACGATCTGCTGCCGGTGGCCAGGGCTTTCAACCAGTTCCTCAACCTGGCCAATATGGCCGAACAGTACCAGTTGATCCGCCGCCGCGACGCCGATCAAGCCGAACCTTTCGAGGCGCGGGTGTTACCCGAGCTGCTGGCGCGCCTTAAGCAGGCCGGCCACAGCAACGATGCCCTGGCCCGGCAACTGGCCAAGCTCGACATCCAACTGGTGCTCACCGCGCACCCCACCGAGGTGGCGCGCCGCACCTTGATCCAGAAGTACGACGCCATCGCCGGCCAGCTCGCTGCCCAGGACCACCGCGACCTGACCCCGGACGAACGCCAGCAGGTACGTGAACGCCTGCGCCGGCTGATCGCCGAGGCCTGGCACACCGAAGAAATCCGCCGCACCCGGCCTACCCCGGTAGACGAAGCCAAGTGGGGCTTCGCGGTAATCGAACATTCGCTGTGGCACGCTATCCCCAGCCACCTGCGCAAAGTCGACAAAGCCCTGCTGGAAGCCACCGGCCTGCGCCTGCCGCTGGAAGCCGCGCCGATCCGCTTTGCCTCGTGGATGGGCGGTGACCGTGATGGCAACCCCAATGTGACCGCCGCTGTCACCCGGGAAGTGCTGTTGCTGGCGCGCTGGATGGCTGCTGACCTGTTCCTGCGCGACATCGATGCACTGGCCGCCGAGTTGTCCATGCAGCAGGCCAGCGACGCCTTGCGCGAACGGGTAGGGGACAGTCCCGAACCCTACCGCGCCGTGCTCAAGCAATTGCGCGACCGCCTGCGGGCGACGCGTGCCTGGGCACATTCGGCGTTAACCGGCAGCCAACCGGCCAGCGCTGAAGTACTGGTGGATAACCGCGACCTGATTGCGCCGCTGGAACTCTGCTACCAGTCGCTGCACGCGTGTGGCATGGGCGTTATCGCCGAAGGCCCGTTGCTCGACTGCCTGCGCCGCGCCGTCACCTTCGGGCTTTTCCTCGGCCGCCTGGACGTGCGCCAGGACGCTGCCCGCCACCGTGATGCGCTGACCGAAATCACCGACTACCTGGGCCTGGGGCGCTATGCCGACTGGGATGAAGATCGCCGCATCGAATTCCTTCAGGCCGAGCTTAAAAACCGCCGGCCGCTGTTGCCCGCGCACTTCAAGCCACAGGCAGATACCGCCGAGGTGCTGGCAACCTGCCGTGAAGTTGCCGCCGCGCCAGCGGCCTCGCTGGGCTCCTATGTCATTTCCATGGCCGGTGCCGCTTCGGATGTGCTGGCGGTGCAGCTCCTGCTCAAGGAAGCCGGCCTGACCCGCCCCATGCGTGTGGTACCGCTGTTCGAGACCCTGGCCGACCTGGACAATGCCGGCCCGGTAATGCAGCGCCTGCTCGGCCTGCCGGGTTACCGGGCCGGGCTGCGCGGCCCGCAGGAAGTGATGATCGGCTACTCCGACTCGGCCAAGGATGCCGGCACCACGGCGGCGGCCTGGGCGCAGTACCGGGCCCAGGAAAACCTGGTGCGCATCTGCGCCGAACACCAGGTCGAACTGCTGCTGTTCCACGGCCGGGGCGGAACAGTAGGGCGCGGCGGTGGCCCGGCCCACGCAGCGATCCTGTCGCAGCCACCGGGTTCGGTGGCGGGGCGGTTCCGCACCACCGAGCAGGGCGAAATGATCCGCTTCAAGTTCGGTTTGCCGGGCATCGCCGAGCAAAACCTGAACCTGTACCTGGCCGCTGTGCTCGAAGCCACGCTGTTGCCACCACCGCCCCCGCAGCCGGCCTGGCGCGAGGTGATGGACCAGCTGGCTGCCGATGGCGTCAAGGCTTACCGCAGCGTAGTGCGCGACAACCCCGATTTCGTCGAGTATTTCCGCCAGTCGACGCCAGAACAGGAACTGGGGCGCCTGCCGCTGGGCAGCCGCCCGGCCAAGCGCCGCGCCGGGGGGATCGAGAGCCTGCGGGCCATCCCGTGGATATTTGGCTGGACCCAGACCCGGTTGATGCTGCCGGCCTGGCTGGGCTGGGAAACCGCGCTGAGCAACGCCTTGGCCCGTGGCCAGGGTGAGTTGCTGGCGCAGATGCGCGAGCAATGGCCGTTCTTCCGCACCCGCATCGACATGCTGGAAATGGTGCTGGCCAAGGCCGATGCGCAAATTGCCGAGGCCTACGACGAACGTCTGGTGCAACCGCACCTGCTTCCTTTAGGTGCGCACCTGCGCGACCTATTGTCGCAGTCTTGCCAGGTGGTGCTGGGCCTGACCGGGCAGCAGGTGCTACTGGCGCACAGCCCCGAGACGCTGGAATTCATCAGCCTGCGCAACACCTATCTGGACCCGCTGCACCGCCTGCAGGCCGAGTTGCTGGCCCGCTCGCGCGGCCGCGAAGCCGCTCTGGACAGCCCGTTGGAGCAGGCCTTGCTGGTGACCGTAGCGGGTATTGCTGCCGGGCTGCGCAATACCGGCTAAGAGGTTATCCAGGCCTGTCGGGGTTAATGGCATGAAGGCCATGCACGGATGAGGCGTGGCTGGTTGCGCCTGGCGCAACCACCTGCCCGGTCGGCCACAAGTGGCGCTTTCCTGCAACTTTGGGACGCTTGTATGGCTGCCGGGCGCTGTGTATCTTGAGCAGCCTTCTGACCGTTTTATGGTCATACCCGATTTTCCGGACTTGGCCCTGGTTGCCGAATCCATTGAATTTCATAAAAAAATTTGAGGAGCACGAGATGCGCGTAATTCTGCTGGGAGCTCCCGGGGCCGGTAAAGGTACTCAGGCAAAGTTCATCACCGAAAAGTTCGGTATTCCACAAATCTCCACCGGTGACATGCTGCGTGCCGCCGTCAAGGCAGGTACCCCACTGGGCCTGGAGCTGAAAAAAGTCATGGATGCCGGCCAGCTGGTCTCCGACGAGCTGATCATCAGCCTGGTCAAGGAGCGCATCGCCCAGCCTGATTGCGCCAATGGCTGCCTGTTCGACGGCTTCCCACGCACCATCCCGCAAGCAGAAGCCATGGTCGCGGCGGGTGTCGACATCGACGCCGTGGTCGAAATCGCCGTAGACGACGAAGAAATCGTCGGCCGCATGGCGGGCCGCCGCGTGCACCTGGCCTCGGGCCGCACCTACCACATTCAGTACAATCCGCCGAAAGTGGAAGGCAAGGACGACGTGACGGGCGAAGACCTGATCCAGCGCGACGACGACAAGGAAGAAACCGTTCGTCATCGCCTGTCGGTCTACCACACCCAGACCAAGCCGCTGGTAGAGTTCTACCAAAAGCTGTCGGCCGCCAATGCCGGCAAGCCGAAGTACAGCCACATCGAAGGTGTCGGTTCGGTCGACGCCATCACCGCCAAGGTCCTGGCAGCCCTGAGCTGATCAGCGCCTGACGCCCCCGACAACGGCCCGCTAGCGGGCCGTTGTCGTTCCAGGGCTGCAACCCACGGGGCCTGGCCCGCTCCTACAGGGATTGCGTCAAGGCCATGTTGTACAGGCCACCTGCAAAGGCCGCACAGCGCCCCCTCGGGACACAACGCCGCCGCTGCTCTATACTGCCGCTCTTTTCATTCGCACCTGGATACCCGTTCGATGACCACCCTGCTGGCCCTGGATACCGCCACCGAAGCCTGTTCCGTCGCGCTGCTGCATGACGGCAAGGTAACCAGCCATTACGAGGTGATCCCACGTCAGCACGCGCAGAAGTTGCTGCCGATGATCAAGCAGTTGCTGGCCGAATCCGGCGTTGCGCTGAATGCACTGGATGCCATCGCCTTCGGCCGAGGCCCGGGTGCATTCACTGGCGTGCGCATTGCCATTGGTGTGGTCCAGGGCCTGGCCTTCGCGCTGGAGCGCCCGGTGCTGCCGGTGTCCAACCTGGCCGCGCTGGCCCAGGGGGCCTTGCGCGAGCAGGGCGTGCAGCAGGTGGCGGCTGCCATCGATGCGCGCATGGACGAAGTGTACTGGGGCTGCTACCAAGCCACGGCAGGCGAAATGCGCCTGGTCGGCCGCGAAGCGGTGTTGCCGCCCGAGCAGGTAGCGCTGCCGGCCGGCAGCAACGGCGAGTGGTTCGGTGCCGGTACCGGCTGGGGCTACGCCGAGCGCCTGGCGGTAAAGGTGGCGGCCAGTAACCCTGGCGCCTTGCCCAGTGCCCTCGACATTCTCAGCCTGGCCACCTTCGCCTGGGCCCGAGGTGAGGCAATTGCTGCCGAACAGGCGCAACCGGTTTATCTGCGCGATAATGTAGCCACGCCCAAGAAGCACTGAGTGCTGTTCGTCGGTTATCGCCGTTCACTCTAAAACCTTTTGCGCGATCTGTGGTCCAGTTATCACTCAAGCATTAGCGACGGATCTCTGATGCTGCTAAATTGCCATCATTGGTCCTGAGTGCTCATGCCATGCGTATCGACGGTTTCTCATCGCAGTCCTACCCGGTCAAGCGCACCCCGCGCAAGGCACCGGCGCGTGACGAGGCCATCGATGATGCCGAGCTGATAGAAGACAGCCAGCCCGCGCCCGTGGAAGCCACCGCCCGCCGACGCAGCGGTGGCCTGCCAGCCCGCCAGCAAGACATGATCTTCCCCCGCGCCCGTGACCGCCGCACCGCCACCGCATTGGCCAGCTACCTGAGCACCGCCGGTTTCACTGACTGGGACATGGAAGTACTGGGGCTCGACCTGTACATTTAGTGGATGAGTCCACCACCACTGCCTTATTTCCTCGGTTGCCCGTCCTGGAGCGAAAACGCCTGGCGTGAGTACCTGTATCCCGCCGACGCCAGCAGCAATGAAATGCTTGGCTTCTACAGCCAGGTGTTCAATGCCGTCGAGGGCAACACCACGTTCTACGCACGCCCCGCCCCCGGCACCATTGCCCGCTGGGCGCAGGTGATGCCCCAGCATTTCCGCTTCACCGCCAAGTTTCCCCGCGACATCAGCCATGAGGGTGACCTGCGTGATCAGCTTGAGCCTGCCTTCGACTTCACGCGGCTGATGGCCCCGCTGGGCCAGCGCGTATCACCGTACTGGCTGCAATTGCCGGCCCAGTTCGGCCCGGCGCGCTTGGGCGAGCTTTGCCACTTCCTCGACCAAATCGGGCTGCCGGTGGCCGTGGAGGTGCGCAACCAGGCCTTTTTCGCCAAGGGTGAAGAAGAACGCCTGCTCAACCGCCTGCTGCACGAACGCGGCGTGGAGCGTATTTGCCTGGACCCGCGTGCGTTGTTCAGCTGCACCTCGCGCGACCCTGCCGTGCTGCACGCGCAATCCAAGAAGCCCAAGGTACCACCGCGCCCGGCGGCCTTCAGCCAGCACCCACAGGTTCGCTTCATCGGCCATCCGCAGCTGGAGGCCAATCACACCTTCCTCAGCCCCTGGGTAGAGAAAGTCGCCGGCTGGATCGAAGAAGGGCGCAGCCCCTACATTTTCCTGCACACCTCGGACAATCGCCTGGCTGCGGCGTTGGCCCAGCATTTCCATCAACGCCTGATGGCACGCTTGCCAGGTCTTGCACCTTTGCCGGAATTGCCGCGCGCGCCCGAGGTCGAACAACTGGGCTTACTCTGACCTTTCCCTGACTGCCGGAGGTTGAACCATGGATGTGCAAACCCTGCGAGCCGAAGCCTTCAAGGCTTTACACGAGCGCGAAGGCGCGTTCGTCATCCCCAACCCGTGGGATGCCGGCTCCGCCAAGCTGCTTGCCAGCCTGGGTTTCGAGGCGCTGGCCACCACCAGTGCCGGCCTGGCCTTCAGCCTGGGCCGGCCAGACGCCGAAGGCGCCTTGAGCCTGGACGATACCCTGGACAATGCCGGCGAGATCGTCGATGCCACTGCCTTGCCGGTGGCCGCGGACCTTGAGAACGGCTTCGGTGACATGCCTGAAGATTGTGCCCAGACCATCTTGCGTGCTGCCGAAATCGGCCTGGTAGGTGGCTCCATCGAAGATGCCAGTGGCCGCAGTGATGCGCCCATCTATGACCTCGGGCTGGCCGTGGAGCGCGTGCGCGCCGCCGTGCAGGCTGCGCGTAGCCTGCCGTTCCCGTTCACCTTGTGCGCCCGGGCAGAAAACCTGCTGCACGGCCGCATGGACCTGGACGACACCATCCTGCGCCTGCAAGCCTATGCCGAGGCCGGCGCCGATGTGCTGTATGCGCCGGGGCTGCGCACCGTAGAGGAAGTGCGTGCGGTGGTGCAGGCGGTCGCACCGCGGCCGGTGAATGTGCTGATGGGCATGGCGGGGGTGCCGCTGAGCGTGAACCAGTTGCAGGACTTGGGCGTGCGCCGCATCAGCGTCGGCTCGTCGCTGGCCCGTGCTGCGCTGGGGGCGTTCCACCGTGCCGCGCTGGAAATTCGCAACGAGGGTACGTTCGGCTACGGTGAGCAGGCACTGCCGTTTGCCCAGCTCAACGACCTGTTCCGCCGCTGATGCGGGCAATGCTGGCGCTGCTGGCCAGCCTATTGGTGCTGGCCGGTCTGGCCTGGCACTTCGGCTGGCGCCTGCCTGCCGTGTGGAACCCTTGGGCGCCGCTGGACGTACGCCAGCCGCCCAACCTGCTGACGCCGTACAAGCTTTCACGCCTGCGCGATGACCCGGCCTTGTGCCGTCAGGCACTGGAAGCCAGCCAGCTGCGCTACCGGGCGCAAGCCGACAGCCCGGCTTCGGCCAACTGCCCGTTGCGCAACGTTTGGCGTATCGAGGGCGGCCAGGCACGGCTAAGCAGCAGTTTTCTGGCCAGTTGCCCGCTGGCGGTAGCCTATGCACTGTTCGAAAACCATGGTTTGCAGCCCGTGGCGCAGCGGGTGCTGGGCCAACCCGTTGCGCAGGTCGATCACTTGGGCAGCTTCGCCTGCCGCAATGTCTATCACCGCAAGCAGGGCCGCCTGAGTCAGCACGCGACCGCCAATGCGCTGGACATCAGCGGTTTTCGCATGCAGGACGGCCAGCGCATCGTCCTGGCGCGTGACTGGCAGGCGGGTGGGCAGAAGGCCGAATTTTTACGGCAGGTGCAGCAGGCGGCTTGCGAGAGCTTCAGCACAGTACTGGGGCCGGCCTACAATGCAGCACACCACAATCACTTTCATCTGGACATGGGCCGCTGGCAGGTGTGCCGCTAACCTCAGGCGTGCGCGCGCACGTTGTTCAGCACCACCGGGCGTGTCCAGTGGATGTCGAATTCCAGGTCATTCTGCTGCCTGGCCAAAGTGGCGTCGTCGAACGGCTCCGGGGCCGGGTCCAGCAGGTTGGTCTCGAACTCGGCAATGGGCAGGAACAACGAGCGCGGGGCAGGGCCTGGGCCGGGCTCTGGAATCGGTTGGCCCTGGTTCATCACCACCGGGCGCATCCAGCTGTTGCTGGTGTCGAGCTGGCGCTGTTGTTCGATCAGCTCCATGGCACTGAACGGCTCAGGCGCAGGCGGCAGCAGGTTGGCTTCAAGCTCGGCCTTGGGCAGAAACAGCGGCTCGGGCGGTGCTACCTCGGTGTCGTGCACCGGGCAGGCGCGCTGGGCGTCGATCAGCGCCAGTGCTCGAGCGCCGCCGATGGGTTCGCCGCTGTTCTGGTCGTACTGCACGAACGATTGGCTGACGCTGTCTGCGGGCTCTTCCTGCTGCTCGGCCATGGCCCGGGCAAAGAAATCCTGCCACAGGTGGCTGACGCCCCCGAGTGCCTGAGTGTTGTGCTGACTGTAGTTGCCGACAGGCGACAAATAGGTCAAGCCGATAGGAAGAGTATCTGACATGGCAGTCGCGCGCGTTGTGCTCTGGCAGAATAGCGGGATATTGCCTGTATCGGCCGTGGCTGCTGATTCATTAAGGCTTGGTTTGATTTTTTAGGTGTGGACGATGGAAGAGCAAGGCACGGGTATCAGGGTCGAGGCGATGTCGGCTGAGTATGCGGAGCAGGCCAAGGTGTGGGCTGAACGCCTGAGCCTGCCGCTACAGGACGAGAGCGCCGGCTTCGCCGTGCAGGTGGGCGCCGAGGGTTTGCAGATCCAGCAGCTGGGGCCGCAGGCACCGGGGCCGGTGCGGGTGGACTTTGTCGAGGGCCAGGCCGCCCACCGGCGCCAGTTTGGGGGTGGCAACGGGCAGATGATCGCCAAGGCCGTGGGCATTGCCCAAGGCGTGCGGCCACAAGTGCTGGATGCCACGGCAGGCCTTGGCAAAGATGCGTTCGTGCTGGCCAGCCTGGGCTGCCAGATGACCCTGATCGAACGCCAGCCGCTGATTGCTGCGCTGCTGGAAGATGGCCTGGCGCGGGCGCGTTCAGACGACGAAGTGGGCCCGATTGTCGGGCGCATGCGCCTGCTGACCGGCAATGCCATCGAGCGCATGCACACCTGGGAAGGCGAGGCGCCGCAGGTGATTTACCTCGACCCGATGTTCCCGCACCGCGACAAGAGCGCACTGGTGAAAAAGGAAATGCGCGTGTTCCGGCCTTTGGTGGGCGACGACCTGGATGCCCCAGCGCTACTCGAAGCTGCCCTGGCGCTGGCCAGCCACCGGGTGGTGGTGAAGCGCCCGCGCAAGGCACCGATCATCGACGGGCCCAAGCCCAGCCATAGCCTGGAAGGCAAGTCGAGCCGGTATGACATTTACCCGAAGAAAGCCTTGAAGGCCTGATTTTCCCCCAACTGGCCGGCTAGCGCGGTCATTGTGAGAGCAACTGGCTTGCTTGAATATTGAAACGTTGCGCGATTACTGTGGGAGCGGGCTTGTCCCGCGAACACCGGCGAAGCCGGTGCCATGCACCGCGTGGCCCCATTCGCGGGCCAAGCCCGCTCTCACAATGACCACTGTTCTCTGCCTGGCAGCGCTCAGGGTTTGAACGCCCGCAAGAACACCCCCACCACTTCGCGCACATGCGCCTCGGCTTCGTCCCCCTCCAGCGGCGCCGCGCACCCCAGCAGCAAGCGGTAATCCGGCGCCCCCTTGACCAGGCAAAAGAAGTGCTCGGCCGCATGCAGCGGGTTGTCGATGCGCAACAACCCCCGCTCATCTGCACCCCGCAGCAGCGCTTCCATCGCTGCCAGCACGCGCTTGGGCCCGGCTTCGTAAAAGTATTCGCCAAAGCTTGGGTCCAGGCTGCCTTGGGCCATGATCAGGCGGCTGAGCTTCACCGCCTCATCGCTACTGATCAATGCCTGGAAACCACGGGCAATGGTCAGCAGTACCTCCTCCACCGGCGCCCCTTCGGGGTACTCGAACAACAGGTCGGGCAGCTGTAGCTGACAAGTGGCCATGACCGCCGAGCAGAACAGGGTCTGCTTGTCGGTGAAGTGGCTGTACACGGTGAGTTTTGAAACACCTGCCGCCGCAGCGACCGCATCCATGCTGGTGTTGGCATAACCAAGGCTGAGGAACAGCGACTTTGCCGCTTCGAGAATCGCCTCGCGCTTGGCCAGGTCCTTGGGCCGGCCCGGGCCGATGGGTGCGTCGTTGGACATTGTGGTCTGCATCTGGTTGATCAAGCTCCCATCTTACCGGCTGGAGAGGTAGACAGCAGTGATCGTCGCCATCGTTTAAGTGAATTTCTTATCGATGCTGGCTTCTCGGCAGCAGTTCCGTGACTTAATATACCCGTCAGTACACATATTCGAAGTGCCCTCCGCGAAAGGATTCATCATGTTGCGCCATGCCTTGTCCATCGCCTTGCCCGCCGTTGCCGCGTTGTTACTGACGGCATGCGGTCAGGAAGCCACCCCGCCTGCTGCGCCGCGCCCGGCGCTGGTGGTGCAGCCGCAGCCGGCCGAAGCCGCTGCCGACAGTTACCCTGGTGAAGTGCGTGCGCGCTTCGAGCCGGAGCTGGCCTTCCGCATTGGCGGCAAGGTCAGCAAGCGCCTGGTGGAGGAGGGGCAGCGGGTCAAGGCCGACCAGCCGCTGGCCGAACTGGACCCGCAGGACGTGCGTCTGCAGCTTGAAGCCAACCGTGCCCAGCTGGCGGGTGCCGAGGCGAACCTGGCGTTGGTGCGCGCCGAGCGTGATCGCTACCAGAAGCTGCTGGAGCGGCAGATGGTCAGCCACTCGCAGTTCGACAATGCTGAAAACCTCTACCGCGCCGGCCTTGCCCGGCTGAAGCAGGCCAAGGCCGAGTTCGATGTGGCGGGTAACCAGGCCGACTATGCCGTACTGCGTGCGCCCCAGGCCGGGGTGGTGGCCAAGCGTCAGGTTGAAGTAGGCCAGGTGGTTGCCGCCGGGCAAACCGTGTTCACCCTGGCCACGGATGGCGAGCGAGAAGTGCTCATCAGCCTCCCGGAGCAGCAGTTCGCCCGCTTTGCCGTGGGGCAATCGGTCAGTGTGGAGCTGTGGTCACATCCGCAAGCGCGCTTCGAGGGGCGTATCCGCGAGCTGTCACCGGCCGCCGACCCACGCTCGCGCACCTTCGCTGCGCGCATTGCCTTCACCTCGGCCGCCACGCCGGCGGAGCTGGGCCAGAGCGCCCGGGTGTTCATCGCGCATGAGGGCGTGATCCCGTTGGCGGTGCCACTGTCAGCGGTGACTGCGGAAAACGGCCAGGCCTATGTGTGGCGGGTCAACAAGGACAGCCGCCTGGAGCGGGCCGTGGTGCGCCTGGGGGCGTATGGCAGCGACAGTGTGCCCGTACTCGAAGGCCTTGCCCCAGAGGACTGGGTGGTCGCCGCCGGTGGCCATGTACTGCGTGAGGGCCAGGAAATCCGCCCTGTGGACCGCAGCAACCGTGTAGTGAACCTGACGGCCAAGGAGTAAGTCCCGATGGGTTTCAACCTTTCTGCCTGGGCGCTGCGCAACCGCCAGATCGTCCTGTTCCTGATGATCCTGCTGGCGGCCATTGGCGCCATGTCCTACACCAAGCTCGGCCAGAGCGAGGATCCGCCATTCACCTTCAAAGCCATGGTCATCCGTACCCTGTGGCCGGGCGCCAGCGCCGAGGAAGTGTCGCGGCAGGTCACCGAGCGCATCGAAAAGAAGCTGATGGAAACCGGCGAGTACGAGAGGATTGTCTCGTTCTCTCGCCCCGGTGAATCGCAGGTCACCTTCATGGCTCGCGACTCGCTGCATTCCAGGGACATACCTGAATTGTGGTACCAGATCCGCAAGAAGGTCGCGGACATTCGCCACACTCTGCCACCGGAGATCCAGGGCCCGTTCTTCAACGATGAGTTCGGCACCACCTTCGGCAATATCTATGCGCTGACCGGCAAGGGCTTCGATTACGCGGTGCTGAAGGACTACGCCGACCGTATCCAGATCCGGCTGCAGCGGGTCAAGGATGTGGGCAAGGTCGAGCTGGTGGGCCTGCAGGACGAAAAAATCTGGATCGAGCTGTCCAACCTCAAGCTGGCCACCCTTGGCGTACCCCTCGAGGCCGTGCAGCAGGCCCTGCAAGAGCAGAATGCGGTAAGCACCGCCGGCTTCTTCGAGACGCCCAGCGAGCGCCTGCAACTGCGGGTGAGCGGGCGCTTCGACAGTGTCGAGCAGATTCGCCAGTTCCCCATTCGCGTGGGTGACCGCACGTTCCGCATCGGCGATGTGGCCGAAGTGCACCGTGGCTTCAACGACCCACCCGCCCCGCGCATGCGCTTCATGGGCGAAGATGCCATTGGCCTCGCCGTGTCGATGAAGGACGGCGGCGACATCCTGGTCCTGGGCAAAGCCCTGGAAGACGAGTTCGAGCGGGTGGCGCGCACCCTGCCAGCCGGCATGGAGCTGCGCAAGGTCTCGGACCAGCCTGCGGCGGTCAAGGCCGGTGTGGGCGAGTTTGTCCAGGTGCTGGTCGAGGCGCTGGTCATCGTGCTGCTGGTGAGCTTCTTCTCGCTGGGCTTGCGCACCGGCCTGGTGGTGGCGTTGGCCATTCCGCTGGTGCTGGCCATGACCTTCGCTGCCATGCATTACTTCGGCATCGGCTTGCACAAGATTTCCCTTGGGGCCCTGGTGCTGGCGCTGGGCCTGCTGGTGGACGACGCGATCATTGCCGTGGAGATGATGGCGATCAAGATGGAGCAGGGTTATGACCGGCTCAAGGCGGCCAGCTATGCCTGGACTAGCACTGCGTTCCCGATGCTGACCGGTACCCTGATCACTGCGGCAGGCTTTTTACCTATCGCCACTGCGGCCTCCAGTACCGGCGAATACACCCGCTCGATCTTCCAGGTGGTGACCATCGCCCTGTTGACCTCATGGGTGGTGGCCGTGGTGTTCGTGCCCTATCTGGGCGAGCGCCTGCTGCCAGACCTGGCCAAGCTGCATGCTGCGCGCCATGGCAAGGACGGCCACGCACCCGACCCTTACGCCACGCCGTTCTACCAGCGCGTGCGGCGGGTGGTGGAGTGGTGCGTACGGCGACGCAAGACGGTGATCCTGCTGACCATCGCGGCCTTTGTCGGCAGCATCCTGCTGTTCCGCTTCGTGCCCCAGCAGTTCTTCCCGGCCTCCGGGCGCCCAGAGCTGATGGTTGACCTGAAGCTGGCCGAAGGTGCCTCGCTGGCCAATACTGCCGAGCGGGTCAAGCAATTGGAGGCACTGCTCAAGCAGCAGGACGGCATCGATAACTATGTGGCCTATGTGGGCACCGGTTCGCCACGCTTCTACCTGCCGCTGGACCAGCAACTGCCGGCAGCCAGCTTTGCCCAGTTCGTGGTCCTGGCCAAGTCGATGGAGGACCGCGAGCGCCTGCGCAGCTGGCTGATCAGCACTGTAGACCAGCAGTTCCCTGACCTGCGTGCCCGGGTCACGCGCCTGGAAAACGGCCCACCCGTGGGTTACCCGGTGCAGTTCCGGGTCACCGGCGAGCACATCGAGCAGGCCCGTGCGCTGGCCCGCCAAGTGGCCGACAAGGTGCGCGAGAACCCGCATGTGGTGAACGTGCACCTGGATTGGGAAGAGCCCAGCAAGGCCGTGTTCCTCCAAATCGACCAGGACCGCGCCCGCGCCCTGGGCGTGAGCACCGCGCACCTGGCCAGCTTCCTGCAAAGCTCGTTGACCGGTACCACAGTCAGCCAGTACCGCGAGGACAACGAGCTGATCGAGATCCTGCTGCGCGGCACCCAGCAGGAGCGCGGTGATCTGGGTAACCTCGGCAGCCTGGCACTGCCGACCGACAACGGCCAGAGCGTGGCGCTGTCGCAGGTAGCGACCCTGGAGTACGGCTTCGAGGAGGGCATCATCTGGCACCGCAACCGCCTGCCGACGGTGACCGTGCGCGCCGATATCTACGACAAGGAGCAACCGGCCACGCTGGTGAAACAGATCGAGCCGACCCTGCACGAGATACGCGCCAAGCTGCCGGATGGCTACCTGCTGGAAGTGGGCGGTACGGTTGAAGACTCCGAGCGTGGGCAGAAGTCGGTGAACGCTGGCATGCCGCTGTTCGTGGTGGTGGTGCTGAGCCTGCTGATGATCCAGCTGCGCAGCTTCTCGCGCACGGTCATGGTGTTCCTCACCGCACCGCTGGGGCTGATTGGCGTGACCCTGTTCCTGCTGGTGTTCCGCCAGCCGTTTGGCTTTGTCGCCATGCTGGGCACCATTGCCCTGGCGGGCATGATCATGCGCAACTCAGTGATTCTGGTGGACCAGATCGAGCAAGATATTGCAGCGGGGATGGAGCGCTGGCAGGCGATCATCGAAGCCACGGTGCGGCGCTTCCGGCCAATCGTGCTGACTGCGCTGGCGGCGGTGCTGGCGATGATCCCGTTGTCACGCAGCGTGTTCTACGGGCCGATGGCGGTGGCGATCATGGGGGGGTTGATCGTGGCTACGGCGTTGACGCTGTTGTTCCTGCCGGCGTTGTATGCGGCGTGGTTCAGGGTGAAGAAAACCTGACCGACCTCACCGCCCTGTAGGAGCAGCCTTGTGCTGCGCCTACGAGGGTACTGCGGCCGCGTTGCGGATCAAAGGGCGCCGAAGACCTTCTTGGCCAGGCTGGTAGCGGCCTGCGCCGGGTTCTGGCGAATGCTCTGCTCCTGCTTGCCAATCATCTCGAACAGGCCGTCCAGCGCCTTCTCGGTCACGTAGTTCTCGATGCTGGCGCTCTTGGCGTCGACCACGCCCAGTGCCACCGCCTGCCCGGCGAAGTTGTTGTACTGCTGGGCCAGGCCAACCTTGTCGGTAGCCTGTTTGACGATCGGCAGGAACTTGGCGCGGATCTGCTCGCGGCTGCTCTTGTTCAGGTACTGGGTGGCCGAGTCGTCACCGCCGGCGAGGATGCCTTTGGCATCGGTCACGCTCATGTTCTTCACGGCATCGACCAAAATCGCCTGTGCCTGCGGCACGGCGGCTTCAGCGGCCTTGTTCATGCTGGCTTCCAGGGCATCGACCTGTTCACCTTTGCCGAACATTTTCATGGCCTTGGCCGCCTTGCCCAGCTTGCCCGGCAATTCGATGCGCACGTCCGGGTTGTTGCTGAAGCCACCCGGGGCGCTCAACTGCTTGACGGCGAGCTGCGCGCCCTGGGTCAGGGTATCTTTCAGGCCGCCAGTGGCGTCTTTCTGGCTCAGGTCGCCCAGCGACAGGGCCAGTGCGCTGGCCGATAGCAGTAGGCCGGCGCACAGGGTGGAAAAACGCAGGGAAGTGCGGATCATGAAGCTTTCCTTGTAAACAGATGAATACGGGTGTCAGCGAACCTGGTCGACCTTGATGCGTACAGATTTCGGGTCACTGCCGTCGAGCATGACACCATGGTGTTCGGTATTGATGAACAGCAGCTTGCCCTCCAGCTCGATGCGCGCGCTCACCGCATAGCGGTGGCCGGGTTTGACCTGGGCGGGGTCGTAAATGAGGTGGAATGGCAGCGGTACGTTGCCTTTGACCGGGCCGGCCTGGCGGGCCAGGGTCACGGCGGGGGCGTCCATCAGCGAAACGTCCTGCAGCTCCACGCTCAGGGTAGCGGCAGGCGGCAGGGCGATACGCTGCAGGTAGAAGACTTCACCGTCCAGGCTTGCCTGGTTGGATGGGGTTTGGCTGGAACAGGCTGCAAGCAGGGATGCGCAACACAGCATAAAGAGCTTTTTCATGGAATCTCCGGTGTCCTTGGGGCTGGCTTGTGGCCAACCCCAGGGACTTTAGCGGATTTTCCCCCGTGATGAACCGTCAGAGGGTCGAAGTTTCCAGGCCGTCGTCACGGTGCAGGGCCACCTGGCGGATCGACAGCCGCAGTTCGGCCGACAGCACACGCTTGGCCACGCCCTCGGCCAGCTCGCCGAGCTTGTCGTGATAACCCAGCTTGCCTTGCCCGTCGGCATGCAGCACGCCTTGCTGGAGCAGGGTCTGGATGAAGTGGCGGAACAGCGTCTTGTCGAAAAACTCTGGGGCATTCAGGCCATGCAGGATCGACAGGCGCTGGGCCATCATCACGCACAGGTCTTCCAGCCCTTCGGCGCTGAGGCTGTTCTGTCCGCTGTTGAGCAGCAGCGAGGTGGCCATGTAGAAGCGCTGCAAGGTCTGGGTGATGGTGCGGGCGAGCAGGGTCAGTAGCACGAACTGCCGCGAACTGGGCGCCGGGCGTACGTATACGTCGTTGTCCTGGCGTAGCAGGCCTTGTTCAACCAGCGCGGCCAGCCATTGGTCGATCACCTCGTCCAGTTGCTCTGGCGTCCAGCGCAGGAACAGTTCGGCCTGCAGGTACGGGTACAACGCGTGCACATACTGGCCCAGCAGTTCGCGGCTCATGCGCGAGCTGCTGAGGAAGAAGCTGGCCAGCAGCGCCGGCAGGGCGAAAATGTGCAGCACGTTGTTGCGGTAATAGGTCATCAGTACCGCATTGCCTTCATCCAGGTAGAGGATGCGGCCCAGGGCGTCCTTCTGCTCGGCCACCAGGTTCATGCTGCGCACGTGCTCGATCAGTGCCTGGCCGTCGCCGTCCGGCAGGGTGGTGTGCGGCGAGTACGGCACCTGGCGCAGCAAGGCCAGGTACAGGTCGAGCACACGGGTCAGGGCGCGTTCGTCCAGGGCCAGGCGGCTGGTGGACAGCAGCGCCAGGGCCACCAGGTTGACCGGGTTGATGGCGGCCGCCTCGTTGAGGTGACGGGCCACGGTTTCGCCCAGGCGGGTGGTGGCGTCGTTGAGCCAGGCCGGGCGGTACTGGGGGCCGTGATCCTGTTCACGCCAGCCGGGCTGTTGCTCATCGAGGAACCCGGCCAGGCGGATCGGTTCGCCGAAGTTGACGTAGACCTGGCCAAAGCGCTGCTTGAGCGCGCCAAACACCTTGAAGATGTCGAACACCGACTCCTTCTTTTTGCTGGCACCGCGCAACTCGCCCAAGTAGGTGCGGCCTTCGAGCACGCGCTCGTAGCCGATGTACACCGGCACGAACACCACCGGCGTGCGCGACGAGCGCAGGAAGCTGCGCAAGGTAATGGCCAGCATCCCGGTACGCGGCTGCAGCATGCGCCCGGTACGCGAGCGGCCACCTTCGACGAAGTACTCGACCGGAAAACCTTTGGTGTACAGAGTATGCAGGTACTCGTTGAACACGGCGGTGTACAGCGGGTTGCCCTTGAACGTGCGGCGCATGAAGAAGGCACCGCCACGGCGCAGCAGGTTACCCACCACCGGCATGTTGAGGTTGATGCCTGCCGCCACGTGCGGCGGGGTAAGGCCGTTGCGGAACAGCAGGTACGACAACAGCAGGTAATCGATGTGGCTGCGGTGGCACGGCACGTAGATCACTTCGTGGCCGGGAGCTATGCCCTGAACCTGTTCGATATGGTTGACCTTGATGCCGTCGTAGATCTTGTTCCAGAACCAGCTGAGCACCACTTCGAGAAAGCGGATGACCGTGTAGGTGTAGTCCGAGGCGATCTCGTTGCCATAACGCAGTGCCTGGGCTTCGGCCTTGGCCAACGGCAGGTTCTCGCGTTGGGCCTCGTCGGCGATGGCCTGGCGCACCTGCGGGGCATGGATCAGGCCTTTGACCAGGTTGCGCCGGTGCGAGATGTCCGGGCCGATGACGGCGGTCTTGAGGTTGCGAAAATGCACGCGCATCAGGCGCTGGGCCATGCGCACGGTGCGCTCGTGGCCCTTGTTGTGCTGCACCAGTTCGCGCAGGTGGATGGGGGCGGAGAACTGCACCCGGGTCTTGCGCCCCAGGATCAGCACGGTCAGCAGCCGGCGCAGGCGCCCGGTCACCGCCCAGCTGTCGGCGAACAACAGCTTCCATGGGCTGGATTCGCTGGCCGGGGTCTGCCCCCAGAACACGCTGACCGGAATGATCTGCGCATCTTCTTCGGCATGCTGGCTGACGGCAGCTACCAGGCGCTCAAGTGTGGGCGGGGCGCCGCTTTTGTCCTGGCGGCCGAGCCAGTCAGGGTCGGGGGTCAGGTAGAAGAACCCGGCCGGCTCCTGCAGTTGGCCGACCGCCACCGGCAGCACCGGGCGCGGCAGCCCCGCCTTGGTGCACTCGTGGTCGAGCACGGCCAGGTCGGTGAGCGCGGGGGAGGGCAGCGCATAGAACACCGGCCGGCTGCGGTCGAGGTTGAGGGTCATGGAAGACTGGTTGATGGTCTCGGAGCGCACCCACAGGTACAACAGGCGACGCAGGGCGCCGAAGATCAGGCGGCGCAGGGGGGAACGGGTCATGGGGTGTGTGCCCTGGGTGTGATTTTCAGGTGAGTATCCAGCTATTTAGTCTGCCGTATCGGCGTAAGTTCAGCAAAAATCGGCCAACTGCGGGACCGTCATCAATTTTTTTTGTTCTGTGTCATATACTCGGCCTGCCACTTGCAGGATATTTCAGCAAGCGGCGTTGGCACGGGGCCGTGAGCTCGTGCCTGCAAGGCGATCTTCACAATAAAAATCCGGAGTAGTTCAGATGTCGTCTCGTGAGACTGGGAATGTAAAGTGGTTCAACGATGCCAAGGGTTATGGCTTCATTCAGCGCGAAGGTGGTGCGGATGTGTTCGTCCACTATCGGGCGATCCGCGGTGAGGGGCATCGTACCCTGGTCGAAGGGCAGCGGGTGGAATACGCCTGCGTGCAGGGCCAGAAAGGCCTGCAAGCCGAAGACGTAGTAGGGCTCTGAGCCTCTAGTTTCAAGCCGTAGGAGCGGGCTTGCCCGCGAAGCAGCCACCACGGTGGCTGCCACGGGCATGGCCCGTGTTCGCGGGCAAGCCCGCTTCTACAGAAACGAGCAACGCTGTATTTTCAGGTTGTGCGCCAGGTGATTTCCTCTTCACCGTCGGCGCTTATGCGCACCCAGCGGTCGGCATCTTCTTCGCCGTCTTCCTCTACCCAGCCACCCGGCGCGCAGCGCACTTCCACACCCAGTGCGGCAAATGCAGCGCGGGCGCAAGCGACATCATCGGACCATGGCGTCTGGTCGCTTTCCAGGTACAGGCTGTTCCATTTCCCTACAGCCTTGGGTAACCAGGTGACCGGAATGTTACCGGCCTTGCATTTGAATGTCTGGCCTTTCTGCTGCCAGTCGCTGCATGGGCCAATCGCCTGGGCGAGCCACTGGGCAATCTGCTTGTGGTCGACGTCGGCGTCCTTCAGGTAAATCTCGATATCTGGTTGGCGCATAAGGGCTCCGGGTGTGCTCAGTCTTGGCGCACGAAATAGTCATAACGCATGGAAACCGTAACCTCGAACGGCTCGGGCTGGTCGATCACCCGGGCGCGTTTTTCGGCGCTGGCGCGCCAGCCGTGCGGGGTCATGGCGAGCAGGTCGGCGCGCGCCTTGGGCACGGCCAGGTTCAAGCGGAACTCGAGGGTTTCGCTATGGGCGTGGGCCATGCCTTCGGGGACGAGGGCCAGGTGCTTGTCGTCGGCGTAAGGACGTACTTCATCGTAGAGCACCTCACGCAACTCCATCAGGTGGCCGCTGGTCGGGCCGACCCGCATCAGGCCGCCACCGGGGCTGAGCAGGCGCTTGGCTTCGGCCCAGTCCAGCGGGCTGAACACGCTGGCGATGAACTGGCAACTGGCGTCCGCCAGCGGCACGCGGGCCATGCTGGCGACCATCCAGGTGACCTGTGGCGCGCGGCGGCAGGCACGCTTGACCGCCTCGCGGGAGATGTCCAGGGCATAGCCCTCGGCAGCTGGCAGCGCCTGGGCGAGCAGCGCCGTGTAGTAGCCCTCGCCGCAGCCGATGTCCAGCCAGGCGCCGGGCCGGCGCTCGGCGGCAAGCTCGGCCAGGCGGTGGGCGACAGGGGCGTAGTGGCCCGCGTCGAGAAAGTCGCGGCGGGCCTCGACCATGGCCTGGTTGTCACCCGGGTCGCGGCTGTTCTTGTGCTGCACCGGCAGCAGGTTCAGGTAACCTTGGCGCGCTCGGTCGAAGCGGTGACCGGCCGGGCACATCACACTGTTGTCGAGCCGGCTCAGCGGCGCCTGGCAAAGAGGGCAGGCGAGCATCAGGCGAGCAACCGAACCAGGGTCTGGTAGTAGATTTCGGTCAGCAGGTCGAGGTCGCTGGCCAGAATCCGCTCGTCCACCTGGTGAATGGTGGCGTTGACCGGGCCAAGCTCGACCACCTGGGTACCCATGGTGGCGATGAAGCGGCCATCGGAGGTACCCCCGCTGGTAGACGGCTGGGTGTCGCGGCCGGTGACGCCCTTGATGCTGTGTGCCACCGCGTCGAGCAGTTCGCCCGGTTCGGTGAGGAACGGCAGGCCTGAAAGCGCCCAGTCGATCGACCAGTCCAGTTCATGCTTGTCGAGAATCGCCGACACTCGCGCCTGCAGGCCTTCGACGGTCGACTCGGTGGAGAAGCGGAAGTTGAACAGCGCGGTCAGCTCGCCCGGTACCACGTTGGTGGCGCCGGTGCCGGAATTGAGGTTGGAGATCTGGAAACTGGTCGGCGGGAAGAACGCGTTGCCTTCGTCCCAGTGCTCGGCTGCCAGTTCCGCCAGGGCCGGGGCGGCCAGGTGGATCGGGTTGCGTGCCAGGTGCGGGTAGGCCACGTGGCCCTGCTTGCCGCGCACGGTCAGCTTGGCTCCCAGCGAACCACGGCGGCCGTTCTTGACCACGTCACCCAGCAGGGTGGTGCTGGAGGGTTCGCCGACGATGCACCAGTCCAGGCGTTCGTTGCGTGCTTTGAGGCGCTCGACCACTGCCTTGGTGCCGTGGTGGGCCGGGCCTTCCTCGTCGCTGGTGATCAGGAAGGCGACCTTGCCGCGGTGGTTCGGGTAGTCGTGCACGAAGCGCTCGCTGGCGATCACCATGGAGGCCAGGCTGCCTTTCATGTCGGCGGCGCCACGGCCGCAGAGCATGCCGTCAGCGTCGATCAGCGCTTCGAACGGTTCGTGCTGCCATTGCTGCACCGGGCCGGTGGGCACCACGTCGGTGTGGCCGGCAAAGCACAGCACCGGGCCGTCCTGGCTGCCGTGGGTGGCCCAGAAGTTGTCTACGTCTTCAATGCGCATCGGCTCGAGCGCGAAGCCCACGGCGCCCAGGCGCTTCATCATCTGCGCCTGGCAGTCGGCGTCGACAGGGGTGACCGAGGGGCGACGGATCAGGTCGCAGGCCAGTTGAAGGGTAGGCGAGAGCTCGGCAGGGGCCGTCATGGGGGACTCCGGGGCAAGGCAAGGCGGGGAAATCTGAGGGGCGTTATCTTATATCAAACCGATGTGGCAGTGGGGCCGCGTTGCGGCCCATTCGCGGCACAAGGCCGCTCCCACAGGTCATGCACATGCCTGATGGGCTGCGGTCATCCTTGTGGGAGCGGCCTTGTGCCGCGAATGGGCTGCAAAGCAGCCCCGGCAATCTCACGCCTGCTGCGCTTCGGCAGCCTTCTCCACTGGCTTGGGCAGCGAAGACAGCAACGCCATCACCAGCGCTGCCACATAAGGCAACGACTGCACCAGCAACATCGCCACCCAGAAGCGCATGTCCGAACTCGGCAGCCCTTGCACCAGGTAGATACCCAACGCCGCGCCCCACAGCAGCAACATGATGAACAGCTCTTCGCGCGCTTCGGAAAGTGCCACCAACAGCCCATGGCTGTCGGCATTCTTGGGCGTGCGGAAAAACGGCATGCTGCTGGTGAAAAAGCCGTAAAGCACCGCCTTGGCAATGGTATGCGACAGCGCCAGGCCGGCCAGCGCTGCGGCGAAGGCGTCCTTGAGGTTGACCCCCACCGCACGGCGGTAAAGGAAAATGATCTTGCCGACCTTGAAGAAGAACAGCGCCAGCGGCGGGATGGCGAAGATCATCAGCGGCGGGTCGACGCGGTGCGGCACGATGATCATTGCCGCTGACCACAGCAGCGCACCGATAGTAAAGAAGATATTCATGCCGTCGGCGACCCACGGCAGCCAGCCGGCCAGGAAGTGGTAGCGCTGGCCACGGGTCAGCTCGCTGCCCTTGCCGCGCAACAGGGCACTGGCGTGGTGTTTGATGATCTGAATGGCGCCGTAGGCCCAGCGGAAGCGCTGCTTCTTGAAATCGATGAAGGTGTCAGGCATCAGGCCCTTGCCGTAGCTGTTGTGGGCGTAGGCGGCCGACAGGCCTTTCTCGAACACGCGCAGGCCCAGCTCGGCGTCCTCGCAGATGCACCATTCGGCCCAGCCCAGCTCTTCCAGTACCGTGCGCCGGGTCATGGTCATGGTGCCGTGCTGGATGATTGCGTCACGGTCGTTGCGGGTGACCATGCCGATGTGGAAGAAGCCCTTGTACTCGCTGTAGCACAGCTTCTTGAAGGCGCTTTCGTGCTGGTCGCGGTAGTCCTGCGGCGACTGCACCACGGCAATTTTCGGATCGGCGAAGTGCGGCACCATGTGCTTGAGCCAGTTGCGGTCGACGCAGTAGTCCGAGTCGATCACCGCAATCACCTCAGCGTCCTTGGCCGTGTGCGGGATCAGGTAGTTGAGCGCGCCGCCCTTGAAGCCGGCCAGTGGCGCGACGTGGAAAAACTTGAAGCGCTCGCCGAGCTTCTCGCAGTGAGCCTTCAGCGGCTCCCACACGGCCGGGTCCTTGGTGTTGTTGTCGATCACCAGCACTTCGTAGTCGGGGTAGTCCAGCGCGGCCAGGGCGTCGAGGGTCTGCTTCACCATCTCAGGTGGCTCGTTGTAGCACGGCACATGCACCGATACCTTGGGCCGGTAGGCGCTGTCGGCCTGTACCGGCAGGAACTCGCGTCGGCGCTTGTGTATCCATACGGCCTCGGCCAGTTCATGGGCCTCGGTAAGCAGCACGATGAACACGCCCAGCGCGCCAAGAGCAAGCAGTACGCCCACGGTCAGGCTGAACCAGGTGCTGTACTGCTGGCTGTAGTCGTAGGCAATCCACACCAGTACCGACCCGCACAAAAAGGTGATGAAGGTCAGGAATGTGCGGCCGCGCTGGCGCAGGGCCGAGCCGTCGATGAACAGCACCATCAGCGCAATCATCGCCAGCACCACCGAGGCCACCGCCAGGGCTCGCCACTGCGGGATCGCCACCACGGGCCCATCGAAGTTGAATTTTTGCTGACGCTCGGCGTTGTACACGCCCCAATAGGCGCCTACCGAGCCTTCGTCGCTAGCCTTCCACGGCTGGTCATAGGCTTCGATGACAAAGTAGTTGTAGCCACGGCGGTTGAGGGTATTGACCAAGGTGCGCAGGTAGATGGCCTGGTCGGCCTGGCTGGCATCGGCACCACCGCGCATGCGGCCGTTGCTCGGCCAGCCGACCTCGGACAACAGCAGGGGTTTGCGCGGGAACTGGTGCTTCAGCTCCCGGGCGCGGTCGAGCACGAACTCGACCGAATCCTTCATCGGGACGAATTCCCAGTAGGGCAGGATGTGCGCGGCAATCAGGTCGACGTGCTTGGCGATCTCCGGGTTTTCCTTCCAGATGTGCCATTGTTCACTGGTGGTCACCGGTACCTTGACGGCTGCGCGTACCCGGTCCAGGTATTTGATCAGGTTTTCCGGGGTGACTTCTTCACGGAACAGCGCCTCGTTGCCGACCACTACCCGCACCACGCTGCGCGAGGTGTTGGCCAACTGGATGGCCGTGGCGATTTCGCGCTCGTTGCGTTCCAGGTCCGGGCTGATCCAGATCCCCAGCGTCACCCGCAAGCCAAACTCCTCGGCCAGGCGCGGGATGTCGGCCTGGGTGCCCTCCACGGTATAGATTCGGATGCTGTCGGTCAGTTTGCTCAACTGCTCCAGGTCCTGGCGCATCTCGTCGTCAGTGGGGTACTGGCCCTTCTGCGGGCTTTCACCCAGGCGGAACGGCGAATACGAAAAGCCAGAGATCTGTTCTGGCCAGGCAGGGGCGGAGACCGGGCGGTTGATCAGTGCCCAGAACCCGGTGAACAACGCGGCGATGGCCAGCACCACAACCAGGTTCAGGCCGAATTTACGTGAAGACATTGTCGTCCATTTGTGTCGAAGTGATAGGACATTAAAGCAGGGTTAGTAGTCTCTTTCCTAACGATGCAGGCCATGGGCCCGCTGGCATATAATGCGCGCCGGTTTTTTGGGGTATGAACATGAGCACAGAAGATCCACGCTTCGCCGGCGTTGCCCGGCTGTATGGCGACCAGGGGCTGCAGCGCCTGGGGCAGGCCCATGTGGCTGTGGTCGGTATTGGCGGGGTAGGGTCCTGGGTGGCTGAAGCGCTGGCCCGCAGTGGCGTGGGCGAAATCAGCCTGTTTGACCTGGACGACGTCTGCGTCAGCAACACCAACCGCCAGGCCCATGCCCTGGAAGGCCAGGTGGGGCGGCCCAAGGTCGACGTCATGGCTGAACGCTTGCGTGCGATCAACCCGGCATGCACGGTGCATGCGGTAGCGGACTTCGTTACCCGTGAAACCATGGCCGAGCATATCCACGAGCACCTGGACTGTGTGATCGACTGCATCGACAGCGTCATGGCCAAGGCGGCGTTGATTGCCTGGTGCCGGCGGCGAAAGATTGCCATCGTTACCACGGGTGGCGCTGGTGGGCAGATCGACCCGACCCAGATCCAGATCGCCGACCTGAACAAGACCTTCAACGACCCACTGGCCTCGCGGGTGCGCTCCACCTTGCGCCGCGATTACAACTTCTCGCGCAATGTCAGCCGCAACTATGGTGTGCCGTGCGTGTTCTCAAGCGAACAGCTGCGTTATCCCAAGGGTGATGGCAGCGTTTGCCTGCAAAAAAGCTTTGTAGGGGAGGGGGTAAGGCTGGACTGCTCGGGTGGCTTTGGTGCAGTGATGATGGTGACCGCGACCTTTGGCATGGTGGCGGCGAGCAAGGCGATCGAGAAATTGGTGGCGGGTGCGCGGCGGCCTTCGGAGCGGATCAAGCCTGAGTAATCATGCACAGGCCACCTCGCTCCTACAGGGAGCAGCGTATGCCTTGGATTTAGTGGTTGGACGCCAACTCCGCCATTCGCTGCAACACCGCATGCAGCCCATTGCTGCGTGACGGGGACAGCTGGCGCTCTAGCCCCAGTTGGGTGAACCACCCACGCAGATCAAGGCCGGCCAGCTGTTCACTGGTCAACCCCTGCACCCGCACCAGCAACAACGCCAGCAGCCCGCGCAACAAGCGTGCATCGCTGCTGGCCTTGAACCGCCACTGCCCATCGACGAGTTCGGCCATCAGCCACACCCGGCTTTCGCAGCCATGCACCCGGCTGGCTTCGGTCTTGTCAGTCTCGGCCAGCGGCTCCAGGCGGTCGCCCCACTGCATCAGCAGCCGGGCGCGCTGTTCCCAGCCCTTGCCCTGTTCAAACGCTTCCAGCGCCTGGCGCGCCTGTTCCGGCATGCTCATCGCAGCAACTCCAGGCCCTGATCAAGCGCAGCGAAGAAGCGCTGCAAGTCGTCGCTGTCGTTGTACAAGCCCAGCGATACACGGATTGCGCCCTCCAGCCCCAGCCCTTGCAAGAGCGGCATGGCGCAGTGGTGTCCGGCACGCACGGCTATCCCTTGCTCGGTGAGCAGGTGGGCGATATCTGCGTTGTGCACGCCCTCGATGACGAAGCTGGCCAGCGCCGTCTGCGGTGCCCCCAATACCCGCACGCCCTCACGGTCAGCCAGGCCGCGCAGCAGGCGCTGGTGCAGGCTGGTTTCGTGGGCTTCGACAGCCTGGACGTCGAGGCTGGCCAAATAATCCAGGGTCGCCCCCAGGCCTATCACCCCGGCGATTGGCGGCGTACCCGCCTCGAACCCCAGCGGTGCAGGGCGAAAGCTGGCGCTCTGGTACTCGGCCAGTTGCACCATCTCGCCACCGAACTGCCAATGGCGCAGCAGCTCCAGCGCCCGAGTGTGGCCGTACAGCACGCCAACCCCATCCGGGCCGTACAACTTGTGGCTGGAGAACACATAGAAGTCGCAGCCCAGTTGCTGCACATCGTGGCGACCATGCACCACGCCCTGGGCACCGTCGACCACGGTCAGCGCGCCTTGTGCGCGGGCATGGGAAAGCAGGGCCGGCAGCGGTTGCCAGGTACCCAGTACGTTGGACAGCTGGCTGACGGCGAGCACCCGGGTGCGCGGGCCTATCAGTTGCAGTGCCTGGTTCAGGTCGATGCGGCCAAAGGCATCCAGCGGCAGTATCACCAGGCGCAGGTTGCGCCGGCGTGCCAGCTGTTGCCAGGGCAGCAGGTTGGCATGGTGCTCCAGCGCGCTGATGGCAATTTCGTCACCGGCTTCGAAGCGGTGCTCAAGGCCGTAGGCCAGCAGGTTCAAGGCCGAGGTGGCACCGTGGGTGAACACGATCTGCCGTGAGTCCGCAGCATTCAACCAGGCGGCGACCTTGTCTCGGCTGGTTTCGAAAGCCTGGGTCGCCAGTGCACCGGGCAGGTGCTGGGCACGGTGTACGTTGGCCGCGCCATGGCTGTAGTAATGGCTCAAGGCATCGATCAGGGCTTGCGGCTTTTGGGTGGTAGCGGCGCTGTCCAGGTAGGTCTGGTGCTGCCGTTGCAGGGCGGCGATGGCGGGGAAGTCGGCACGCCAGGGGGAGGGCTGGAACATGTTCACGGGGCCTGGAATGAAAATCGGGTCTGGCGTGGTGCCAGACCCGATCTTAACATTTCAAACGCCAAGCATGCTCAGTTGTGAGCGTGCAGCGCCTCGTTCAGCTCGATGGCCGACTTGTGGGTCTTGCATTCTACCGCGCCATTCAGCGAGTTGCGGCGGAACAGCAGGTCGGTCTGGCCGGCCAGGTCGCGGGCCTTGACCACCTTGACCAGCTCGTTGTTCTCGTCCAGCAGGTTCACCTTGGTGCCAGCGGTGATGTACAGGCCGGCTTCAACGGTGTTGCGGTCGCCCAGCGGAATGCCGATACCAGCGTTGGCGCCGATCAGGCAGCCTTCGCCCACCTTGATGACGATGTTGCCGCCACCGGACAGGGTACCCATGGTCGAGCAACCGCCGCCCAGGTCGGAACCTTTGCCAACGAATACGCCGGCGGACACGCGGCCTTCGATCATGCCCGGGCCTTCGGTGCCCGCGTTAAAGTTGACGAAGCCTTCGTGCATGATGGTGGTGCCTTCGCCGATGTAGGCGCCCAGGCGCACACGGGCGGTATCGGCGATGCGCACGCCGGCCGGGACCACGTAGTCGGTCATCTTCGGGAACTTGTCCACCGAGAACACTTCCAGCAGCTCGCCCTTCAGGCGCGCTTCCAGTTGCAGCTCGGCCAGTTCGGCCAGGTCGACCGCGCCCTGGTTGGTCCAGGCTACGTTCGGCAGCAGCGGGAAGATGCCAGCCAGGCTCAGGCCGTGTGGCTTGACCAGGCGGTGCGACAACAGGTGCAGCTTGAGGTAGGCCTCTGGGGTGGAGGTCAGGGCAGCGTCTTCGGCCAGCAGGGTAGCGACCAGCGGCTTGTGGCTTTCGGCCAGGCGGGTCAGCAGGGCGGCCTGGGCCGCATCCACGCCTTTCAGGGCTTCGGCCAATTTCAAGGCCTGGCCGTTGCTGAAGGCGATGGCCTGGTTGCCACCTTCGTAACCGAGAACAGGGGCTACAGCGGCAACCAGCTCGGCGCTCGGGTTGAGCAGCGGTTGCGCGTAGAACACTTCCAGCCAGGCGCCCTGGCGGTTCTGGGAGCCGACACCGAAGGCCAGGCTGAACAGGGTATTGGACATGTGATTACCTCGTGCGAAATAGGGTGGGGGCTCAGGCCAGGGCAGCGGCGTACAGGTCCGGCTTGAAGCCGACCAGGGTGCGCGCGCCAAGGTCCAGCACCGGGCGTTTGATCATCGACGGCTGGGCCAGCATCAGCTCGACGGCCTTGGCCTGGTCGAGGTCTGCCTTGCTGGCGTCGTCCAGCTTGCGGAAGGTGGTGCCGGCACGGTTGAGGATGACTTCCCAGCCGTGTTCGTCGCACCAGCGGTTCAGGCGGTCGCGGTCGATGCCTTGGGTCTTGTATTCGTGAAATTCGTAGGCGATGGCTTTGTCTTCGAGCCAGGTACGCGCTTTTTTCATGGTGTCACAGGCTTTGATGCCGTAGAGCGTGTAGGTCATTGTGTACATTGGGGTTACAAGTCGCCCCAATCTCTCCGTCTTTCGATGTCAGTCGCGGGATTATGCGGGAACGAAACAGTGAGCGCCACGGGTGTACTTGCCCTGAGCCTTGCAGCGCCCATGAGATCGAGCGCCGCGCGGGCGGCGCTCGATCTCATGGGCGCTGCAAGAATCAAGGCCTGCGCCTTCTGAAGTATCATCATGTTACATATTCCGCCGTCACCTGCGACTATCGTGCAGCGGCCCCGAACCGTCGGTCGCCGCTAACATATTGTTTCAATGGCGATGGTTCGCCTTGCTACCGTTTCTGGTTCACAAAGGAAGCTTTCCCGGATGCAGTCCGCCTACACCGTCCTCATCCTGCTGACGCTGGTCAGCCTGTCGAAGCTGGTCGGCCGCATGATCCCGCTGCCCTTGCCGCTGGTGCAGATCGCTGCCGGTGCCTTGCTGGCCCTGCCGACACTGGGGCTGCATGTGGCCCTGGACCCCGAGTTGTTCCTGTTCCTGTTCTTGCCGCCCCTGCTCTTTGCCGACGGTTGGCGCATCCCCAAGCGTGAGTTGTGGCGCATTCGCGGGCCAGTGGTGGCGCTGGCCGTAGGGTTGGTGCTGTTCACTGTGGTCGGGGCCGGCTATTTCATTCACTGGCTGCTGCCGAGCATCCCCCTGCCGGTGGCTTTCGCCTTGGCGGCGGTGCTGTCGCCGACCGATGCCGTGGCGGTTTCGGCCATCGCCCAGGACCGCCTGCCCACCCCGCTGATGCACATGCTGCAGGGGGAGGCCCTGATGAACGATGCATCGGGCCTGGTGACCTTCAAGTTCGCCCTGGCGGCGGCGATCACCGGGGTGTTTTCGCTGGCCGATGCCAGCTTCAGCTTTGTGCTGGTCGCGCTTGGCGGTCTGGCGGTGGGGGTGGGCCTGAGCTGGCTGGTCGGCCGCCTGCGCGCCTGGATGATCGCCCGCGGCTGGGACGACCCGGCCACCCACGTGGTGTTCATGCTGCTGCTGCCGTTCGCGGCCTACGTGCTGGCCGAGCGCCTGGGCGTTTCGGGCATCCTTTCGGCGGTAGCGGCCGGCATGATGCAAAGCTGGCTCGACCTGCTGCCACGCCAGACCAGCACCCGCCTGCTTAACCGGAGCGTCTGGTCGTTGCTGGAGTTCGCCTTCAATGGCCTGATCTTCCTGCTGTTGGGCCTGCAGTTGCCAGACATCATCAAGGCGGTGGTCAGCCACGAAGCCACCGTGTGGCCGACCCTGGCCTACCGCTGCCTGGACGTGGTGGCGATCTTTGCTGCACTGATTCTGCTGCGGTTCATCTGGGTGCAGAGCATCTGGCGGTCGATCGGCGTGGTGCGCCGCTGGCGCGGCAAACCGGCGCTGGTGCTGATGCCTACGGCGCGCTCCTGCTGGCTGCTGACCTTGGGCGGTGTGCGCGGGGCGGTGACCCTGGCGGGTGTGATGTCGGTGCCGTTGCTGATGGGGGCGGGCAAGGCCTTCCCTGAGCGTGATTTGCTGATTTTCATTGCCGCCGGGGTGATCCTGCTGTCGTTGATCAGCGCCTGCATCGCGCTGCCGATATTGCTGCGCGGGGTGACCAAGAGCCCGGACGAACGCTTGCACCAGGAGGTGCAGGAAGCCTGGCGGCGCACGGCCGAGGCAGCGATTCATGCCCTGGAAGCAGAGGAGGTGATCGACGCCAATGCCCCGCAAGATGCTGCGCAGGCGACCCTGGCGACCGAGCTGAAGGCACGGTTGATGGCTGAGTATCGGGATGAACTGGACAGCTACAACGACAGTGCCGAGGCCAAGGCCCTGGCCGAACAGATGGACTTGCTGGAGCGGCGTTTGCGCTTGCGTGCGCTGAGGGCGCAGCGGCTGGAGCTGTATAACCTGCATCGCCAGCACCAGGTGGGCGATGAGGTGGTGCGGCAGGTGCTTGGGGAGCTGGATATGAGTGAGGCCAACCTGGGGCAGGTCAAGTAGATCTCCTTGTTGCCATTCGCGGGACAAGCCCGCTCCCACAGGTCCTCCATTTGAGGTTGCCGGAGGCCTGTGGGCGCGGGCTTGTCCCGCGAATGGGGCGCACAGCGCCCCCAGCTCAATTAGCGGTTTTGCAGGAAGGCACGAATCCGCTCTGCCGCCTCGATGCACTCGGCCAGCGGTGCAACCAGCGCCATGCGTACGCGCCCGGCGCCTGGGTTCACACCCTCCACTTCACGCGACAGGTACGAGCCTGGTACCACGGTCACATGCTGGGCTTCGAACAGGTCGCGGGTGAATTCGGCATCGCAGCCCGGCACCTTGGCCCACAGGTAGAAGCTGCCATCCGGGCGCTGCACGTCCAGCACCGGCTGCAGGATGTCCAGCACGGCATCGTATTTGGCGCGGTACTGGTCGCGGTTCTCGCGCACATGCGCCTCGTCCTGCCACGCGGCAATGCTGGCCAGCTGGGTTTGCACCGGCATGGCACAGCCGTGGTAGGTGCGGTACAGCAGGAACGGCTTGATGATCTTGGCGTCGCCAGCCACAAAGCCCGAACGCAGGCCCGGCAGGTTGGAGCGCTTGGACAGGCTATGGAACACCACGCAGCGGGCAAAATCACTACGGCCAAGCTCGGCGCAGGCGGTCAGCAGGCCCGGTGGTGGCGCATCTTCGTCGAAGTACAGCTCGCTGTAGCACTCGTCGGCGGCGATCACGAAGTCGTGTTCGTCAGCCAGGGCAATCAGCTTTTTCAGGGTGTCCATCGGCACCAATGCACCGGTGGGGTTGCCCGGCGAGCACAGGAACAGGATCTGGCAGCGCTTCCACACGTCCGCCGTTACGGCATCGAAATCGGGGTTGAAACCGTTGCTTTCCAGGCAGGGCAGGTAGTGCGGTGTTGCCCCGGCCAGCAGTGCTGCGCCTTCGTAGATCTGGTAGAACGGGTTTGGGCTGATTACCAGGCCGTCATCTGCACGGTTGACCACCGCCTGGGTGAAGGCAAACAGCGCTTCACGGGTGCCATTGACCGGCAGGATGTGCTGCTCGGCATCCAGCCAGCCGGCCGGCACACCAAAACGCTGCTCGCACCACTGGCCGATGGCCTGGCGCAGGGCCGGCACGCCGATGGTGCTGGGGTACACCGCCAGCTTGTCAAGGTTGTCGGCCATGGCCTGGGCCACGAACGCCGGCGATTCATGCTTCGGCTCACCGATCGACAGGGCGATGGCGCGTTTGTCCGCCGCAGGCTTCACGCTGCCCAGCAGGGCGCGGAGCTTTTCGAACGGGTAGGGCTGAAGCTGGGTCAAGGCATGGTTCATCGGCGCAAGGTCTCGTCAATCGTCTAATCGTTAAATGGTCACGCGGGTCGGGCTGGTGTCGCTACCTTGGCCGGCTTGTAGCTGCTGCACGATGGCCTCCTGCAGGCGGCTGCACAGCTGCGGGTCGGACAGCGGCTGGTTGTCGGCATCAGTGATGAAGAACACGTCTTCCACCCGTTCGCCCAGAGTGGCGATCTTGGCGTTCTGCAGCGACAGGTCGAACTCCAGGAAAATGCGCCCCAGCCGGGCCAGCAGGCCTGGGCGGTCGGGTGCGGTGATTTCGAGGATGGTCACTGGCCGCTGGGCATCGTTGAGGATGGTCACCTGCGGCGGGAAGTCGAAGTGCTTGAGCTGGCGCGGCACCCGGCGCTGGATGATGGTCGGGTAGTCTTCGGGGTTGCGCAGCGCTTCGGTCAGGCCATCGCGAATCTGCTTGACCCGCTGCGGGTTGTCGCCGATCGAGCCGCCGTCGTTGTCCAGCACAATGTAGGTGTCGAGGGTGAACTGGCTGCTCGACGTGATGATCCGCGCGTCATGGATGTTCAGGTTCAGCTGCGACATGGCCGCCACCGTCACGGCAAAGAAATCGTGCTGATCGGGGGCGTAGATGAAGATCTGCGTGCCGCCTTCGAACTCCCGCTGGGTGGTTTCCTTGATCAGCACCAGCGGCCCGCCATCAGCCGGTTGCTGCAGGATCGCATCCGTATGCCAGGCTACGTCGGCGGCGGTGTGCTTGAGGAAGTAGTCATCACCCAGTTGCGACCACAGCTGCTCGACGTCGTCCGGGTCGGTACCCTCGCGCACCAGAATATCCAGTGCTGAGGACTGCGTCTGGCGGATCTGCTCTTCGCGGTCCAGCGGGTTTTCCAGGCCGCGGCGCAGGGCGCGCTTGGTCTCGCTGTAGAGCTGGCGCAACAGACTGGCCCGCCACGAGTTCCACAGGCTGGGGTTGGTGGCATTGATGTCGGCCACGGTCAGCACGTACAGGTAGTCCAGGCGCGTCTCGTCGCCCACGTGCAGGGCAAAGTCGTTGATTACCTGCGGGTCGGACAAGTCCTTGCGCTGGGCTGTGGTCGACATCACCAGGTGGTTCTGCACCAGCCAGACGATCAACCGGCTGTCCCAGGCCGGCAACTGGTGTCGCTCGCAGAACTTCTTCGCATCCACCGCGCCCAGCTCGGAATGGTCGCCCTGGCGACCTTTGCCGATGTCGTGGTAAAGGCCGGCAAGGTAGATCAGCTCGGGCTTGGGCAGGCGCCCCATCAGCTTGCTGGCCAGCGGGAATTTCTCGGACACCGGTGTGTACTGCAGCTTGCGCAGGTGCTTGATGAGGTTGAGGGTGTGTGCATCGACCGTATAGATGTGGAACAGGTCATGCTGCATCTGCCCGACGATCAGGCCGAACTCCGGCAGGTAGCGGCCAAGGATGCCGTAGCGGTTCATCCGCCGCAGGTTGCGGTGGATGCCGATTTCGCACTTGAACAGCTCGATGAACAGGCTGGTGTTGCGGATATCGGTGCGGAAAGTGTCGTCGATCAGGTGGCGGTGCTCACGCAGCAGGCGCACCGTATCGGCGCGCACGCCCTTGATTTCCGGGTGCTGGGCCATCAGCACGAAGATTTCCAGCATGGCGAACGGTGTGCGCTTGAACACGTTCGGGTGGGTGGCCTCGATATAGCCGTCGTGCAGGCGAAAGCGTGCATTCAGCGGTTGGGTGGTGCCGCTGTCTTCGTCGGCGAGGATGACCTCTTCGAAGTGCTGGATGATCAGGTCGCACAGCTGGCTGATGCTCATCACCACCCGGTAGTACTGCTGCATGAACTGCTCGATTGCCCGCTTGGGGTTGTCGTCGCTGTACCCAAGCAGCGCGGCGAGGCTGCGCTGGTGGTCGAACAGCAGGCGGTCCTCGGCGCGACCGGCCAGCATGTGCAGGGCGTAACGTACCTTCCACAGAAAATCCTGAGACGAGGCCAGCAGTTCGTTCTCGCTTTCCAGCAAGAAACCCTCGCCGGCCAGCGCGTGCAGGTTCAGGGTGCCGTACTGGCGGCGGGCCACCCACAGCACGGTCTGGATGTCGCGCAGGCCGCCTGGCGAGCCCTTGACGTTAGGTTCGAGGTTGTACTCGGTGTCGTTGTACTTGTGATGACGGGCCTTGAGTTCGGCGCGTTTGGCCAGGAAGAAGTCTTTGCTCGGCCACATGTGCGCGGTGCTGGTCACCTCCAGCATGCGCTGACGCAGGGCCTCGGGGCCGGCGATGGTGCGGCTTTCCATCAGGTTGGTAATCACCGTCAGGTCCGCGCGGGCCTGTTCGGCGCACTCGTCGACGGTGCGCACGCTCTGGCCCACTTCCAGGCCGATGTCCCACAGCAGGGTGAGAAAGCGTTCGATGGCGTCGCGGTATTGTTCGTGCTCGGCGGCGCCCAGCAAAATCAGCAGGTCGATGTCTGAATGCGGGTGCAGCTCACCGCGCCCGTAGCCACCCACCGCGACCAGGGCGATGCCATTCTGGTCGCCCCAGTCGAACTGGTTCCATGCCTGTTGCAGGATATTGTCGACGAGCCAGGCGCGGGCTTCGATCAGTGGACGGATATCGTCGCCACTGCGGAAACGCTTGTCGAGCACCTCGCCGGCCTGGCGGATGGCTTTCTTGAAGGCGGCGATGGGGCTCGCCTTGAGGGCCAGTTCCGCCTGGAACTGGCCGCGGTCGAACAGCTCGGGGTCCACCTGGGGCATCGCGTCACGTTCCTGTCGTCGGGTGGCCTGTGGGAGTGCGGTCAGGCCGAGGTGCGCGGGATGGTGTCGTCCTTGCGCAGGGTGAAGATCTCATAGCCGGTCGCGGTCACCACCAGGGTGTGTTCCCACTGGGCCGAGAGCTTGCGGTCCTTGGTGATGGCGGTCCAGCCGTCGCCCAGCACCTTGGTGTCGGCCTTGCCCTGGTTGATCATCGGCTCGATGGTGAAGGTCATGCCTTCTTTAAGCTCCATGCCGGTGCCGGCGCGGCCGTAGTGCAGGATCTGCGGTTCTTCGTGGAACACCTTGCCGATGCCGTGGCCGCAGAACTCGCGTACCACCGAGAAGCCGTTCTTTTCCGCGTGCTTCTGGATCACTTCGCCGATATCGCCCAGGCGGCAGCCCGGCTTGACCAGCTCGATGGCCTTGTACATGCACTCCTGGGTAACCTTGGACAGGCGCTCGGCCCACACCGGCACGTTGCCCACGTGGAACATGCGGCTGGTATCGCCGTGGTAGCCGTCCTTGATCACGGTGACGTCGATGTTGAGCGTGTCACCGTCCTTGAGCGGCTTGTCGTTGGGGATGCCGTGGCAGACCACATGGTTGATCGAGGTGCAGATCGACTTCGGGTAGCCCTTGTAGTTGAGCGGCGCCGGGATGGCCTGCTGGACGTTGACGATATAGTCGTGGCACAAGCGGTCGAGCTCTTCGGTGGTAACACCGGGCTTGACGTGCTCCTCGATCATTTCCAGCACCTCGGCGGCCAGGCGGCCGGCGATGCGCATCTTCTCGATGTCTTCTGCGGTCTTGATGTTGACGGTCATTACAGGCTCTCTACGGCGCCGCACGCGGCGCGAACAAACGGGAAAGGCCGGATTCTAGCAGAGCAGGGCGGCATTCTGTCGGGATAAAGGCGGCCATGCTGCTGTCTACAGGAGGCATTCTGGCCTGTTTGGCGGGGCGCTGCAAAAACCGCTGACAGACGCAACCTCATTCGGGTTTCGTTCGCTGGCGGTCTGTGGTATAACATGCGCCGCTTTCGGGGACGACCCCGTAAGCCTAAACCCACACACGTGTCGACACGATGACCTGGGTGCCCCGGATTCTCGAATTTGCGGGTTGGTCATTGGGACGCGTGGAGGCCCAACCCGACTTACCAAGGAACTATCATGTCCCAAGTCAATATGCGCGATATGCTGAAGGCCGGTGTGCACTTCGGCCACCAGACCCGTTACTGGAACCCGAAAATGGGCAAGTACATTTTCGGCGCGCGTAACAAGATCCACATCATCAACCTGGAAAAAACCCTGCCAATGTTCAACGACGCCCTGGCGTTCGTAGAGCGTCTGGCTCAGGGCAAGAACAAGATCATGTTCGTCGGCACCAAGCGTTCCGCCGGCAAGATCGTCGCCGAGCAAGCTGCTCGTGCCGGTTCGCCATACGTTGACCACCGCTGGTTGGGCGGCATGCTGACCAACTACAAGACCATCCGCGCTTCGATCAAGCGTCTGCGCGACCTGGAAGCCCAGGCCGAAGACGGCACCTTTGCCAAGCTGACCAAGAAAGAAGCCCTGATGCGTTCGCGCGATCTGGAAAAGCTGGACCGCAGCCTGGGTGGTATCAAGGACATGGGCGGTCTGCCTGATGCCCTGTTCGTGATCGACGTTGACCACGAGCGCATTGCTATCACCGAAGCTAACAAGCTGGGCATCCCGGTTATCGGCGTTGTCGATACCAACAGCAGCCCGGAAGGTGTTGACTACATCATCCCAGGCAACGACGACGCCATCCGCGCCATCGAGCTGTACATGACTTCGATGGCTGACGCCATCATCCGCGGCCGCAACAACGTTGCTGGCGGCACCGAAGTCTATGTTGAAGAAGCGGCTGCACCTGCTGCTGAGTAATAGGCGCTAGCGTCTACTTGGCACGCAAAAAGGGGGCTTTGCCCCCTTTTTGCCACCTTGAAATCCTGCTGTCAGCAAGGGCCCCGCATTATGGGTTGGCTGAGATAACAACAGCGGATTCGCAGAATTTAACGCCCGTGACGAACGGGTGGAATGGTTGAAAAACTTTCCAAGAGGATTTTGAAATGGCAGCAATTACTGCAGCGCTGGTAAAAGAACTGCGCGAGCGTACTGGCGAAGGCATGATGGATTGCAAGAAAGCCCTGGAAAAGGCTGGCGGCGACATCGAGAAAGCCATTGACGACATGCGTGCCTCGGGCGCCATCAAGGCCGCCAAAAAGGCTGGCAACGTCGCTGCTGAAGGCGCTATCGCCGTCAAGACCGACGGTAAATCCGCCGTTCTGCTGGAAGTGAACTCGCAGACCGACTTCCTGGCCCTGCAAGACGACTTCAAGAACTTCGTTGCCGAAAGCCTTGAAGAAGCCTTCGCCCAGAAACTGACCGACGCCGCTCCGCTGATCGCCTCGCGTGAAGCAGCTCGTGAAGCCCTGGTTGCCAAGTGTGGCGAGAACGTCAACATCCGTCGCCTGGTGCGCGTTGAAGGTGACGTTGTCGGTGCCTACCTGCACGGCAACAAGATCGGCGCAGTCGTCGTTCTGAAAGGCGGTGACGTCGAGCTGGCGAAGAACATCGCCATGCACGTTGCAGCGTCGAACCCTGAGTTCCTGGATTCGTCGGAAATCTCCGCCGAGGCCATCGAGCGCGAGAAGAATGTCTTCCTGCAGCTGAACGCCGACAAGATTGCCGGCAAGCCGGAAAACATCGTTGAGAACATGATCAACGGCCGTATCACCAAGTTCAAGGCTGAAGCTTCGCTGAAAGAGCAGGCCTTCGTCATGAACCCAGAAGTCAAGGTTGGCGAGCTGGCCAAGAAAGCCGGCGCTGAAATCGTTTCCTTCACCTACTTCAAAGTAGGCGAAGGCATCGAGAAGCCAGTCGACGACTTCGCTGCTGAAGTTGCCGCTCAGGTAGCTGCCGCCAAGCAGTAAGACAGCCCCGTCTGTCGCCCCAAAGAGGCTGCCCGCTCACGCGCGCAGCCTCTTTGTCAAAACGGCGAAGGGTTTATGAAACCCGCCGCCGCTGGCACCAAAGCGGTGCCACGCTACAGTTAGCAGGCTGAAAACAGCCCGCACGAATTTTCTAAAGTACGCCGCAGGAGAGACTCGCAATGGCTCAGCAGGTGAGTGGTCGCCAACCTCGCTATAAACGCATTTTGCTCAAACTTAGCGGCGAGGCCCTGATGGGCTCGGAAGACTTCGGGATCGACCCGAAGGTGCTGGATCGCATGGCCCTTGAAGTTGGCCAGTTGGTAGGGATTGGTGTCCAGGTCGGCCTGGTGATTGGCGGTGGCAACCTGTTCCGTGGCGCTGCACTCAGCGCAGCCGGCATGGACCGCGTCACCGGTGACCACATGGGTATGCTGGCCACCGTGATGAACGGCCTGGCCATGCGCGATGCGCTGGAGCGCTCGAACATCCCGGCCCTGGTCATGTCCGCCATCTCCATGGTCGGCGTCACCGATCATTATGATCGCCGCAAAGCTATTCGCCACCTCAACTCCGGGGATGTGGTAATTTTCTCCGCCGGTACCGGCAACCCGTTCTTCACCACCGACTCCGCCGCTTGCCTGCGCGCCATCGAAATCGATGCCGACGTCGTGCTGAAGGCGACCAAGGTCGATGGTGTGTACACTGCCGATCCATTCAAGGACCCACACGCCGAGAAGTTCGATCACCTGACCTACGATGAGGTCCTGGATCGCAAGCTGGGTGTGATGGACCTGACCGCAATCGTCCTGTGCCGCGACCACGGGATGCCATTGCGGGTATTCAACATGAACAAGCCTGGCGCCCTGCTGAACATCGTGGTGGGTGGCGCTGAAGGTACTCTGATCGAGGAAGGCCAAGCATGATCAACGACATCAAGAAAGACGCGCAGGAGCGCATGACCAAGTCCCTTGAGGCCCTGAGCCGTAACCTGGCGGCGATCCGCACCGGTCGTGCCCACCCAAGCATCCTGGATAGCGTCAAGGTCACTGCCTGGGGCAGCGAAATGCCGCTGAACCAGGTGGCTGCGATCAGCGTCGAAGATGCCCGCACCCTGAAAATTGTCGCTCATGACAAAAACCTCAGCGCTGCCATCGAAAAGGCCATTCTTACCTCTGACCTGGGCCTGAACCCGTCCAGCGCCGGCACTACCATTCGTGTGCCAATGCCAGCCCTGACCGAGGAAACCCGCAAGGGCTATACCAAGCAGGCCAGTGGCGTGTGCGAGGATGCCAAGGTTGCCGTGCGCAACGTACGCCGCGACGCCCTTGCCGACCTGAAGAAGCTGACCAAGGACAAGGAAATCAGCGAAGACGAAGAACGTCGCGCCGCTGACGAGATCCAGAAGCTGACCGACAAGTTCGTTGCCGAAGTCGATGCTGCCTTCAAAGCCAAGGAAAAGGACCTGATGGCCGTCTAAGGCCGGGGTTTCTTAATGGAAAAGACCAAGCCAGTGGCGCCGTCCTCGGTGCCGCGTCACGTCGCGATCATCATGGATGGCAACAACCGCTGGGCGAAAAAACGCCTGCTGCCCGGCGTTGCCGGGCACAAGGCGGGTGTAGACGCCGTTCGCGCGGTCATCGAAGTGTGTGCCAAGTCCGGGGTCGAGGTACTGACCCTGTTCGCGTTCTCCAGCGAAAACTGGCAGCGCCCCGCCGAAGAGGTCGGTGCGCTGATGGAGCTGTTCTTCTCGGCCCTGCGCCGCGAGGCGAAGCGCCTCAACGAGAACAACATCAGCTTGCGCATCATCGGTGACCGTTCGCGTTTCCATCCCGAACTGCAAGCTGCCATGCGCGAGGCCGAGGCGCTGACCGCCGGCAACAACCGCTTCATCCTGCAGATTGCGGCCAACTACGGTGGCCAGTGGGACATCGCTCAGGCCGCTCAGCGGCTGGCGCGGGAAGTGCAAGCCGGGCACCTGCGCCCGGAAGACATTACCCCGGGCCTGCTGCAGACCTGCCTGGCAACCGGCGAGCTACCGCTGCCGGACCTGTGCATTCGCACCGGTGGCGAGCACCGCATCAGCAATTTCCTGTTGTGGCAGCTGGCCTACGCCGAGCTGTATTTCTCCGACCTGTACTGGCCGGACTTCAAACACGAGGCCATGCGCAATGCCCTGGCCGATTTCGCTTCGCGCCAGCGCCGCTTCGGTAAGACCAGCGAGCAGGTCGAGGCTGGAGCTCGTGCTTAATGCTTAAACAACGCATCATGACTGCGCTGATCCTGCTGCCGATCGCGCTGGGTGGCTTCTTCCTGCTCAACGGCGGGGATTTCGCCCTGTTCATCGGCTTCGTGGTGACCCTTGGCGCCTGGGAGTGGGCACGTCTGGCCGGGTTGATGGCCCAGCCGCTGCGTATCGCCTATGCCGCGGTGGTCGCCGGAGCGCTGATGTTGCTGTACATCCTTCCGGAGCTGGCGCCCTGGGTGCTGGGTGCTGCAGTGATCTGGTGGGGGCTGGCCACCTGGCTGGTGCTTACCTACCCGCGTAGCAGCGAGCTGTGGGCCAGTGCCGCCTGCCGGTTGCTGATCGGCCTGCTGGTATTGCTGCCTGCCTGGCAGGGGCTGGTGTTGCTCAAGCACTGGCCGCTGGGCAATTGGCTGATCCTGTCGGTCATGGTGCTGGTGTGGGCCGCCGACATTGGCGCTTACTTCTCTGGCAGGGCCTTCGGCAAGCGCAAGCTGGCCCCGCAGGTCAGCCCAGGCAAGAGCTGGGAAGGCGTGTATGGCGGCCTGGCGGTGAGCCTTGCGATTACGTTGGCGGTTGGCATCAGTCGTGACTGGGGTTTCGGTCAGATCCTGCTGGGCCTGCTGGGTGCCGCGCTGCTGGTCATGTCCTCGGTGGTCGGTGACCTGACAGAGAGCATGTTCAAACGCCGCTCCGGTATCAAGGACAGCAGTAATCTGCTGCCCGGCCATGGTGGTGTACTCGACCGCATTGACAGCCTTACTGCGGCGATCCCGATTTTTGCCGTGTTGTTGTGGGCTGCCGAATGGGGTGTGATGTGAGCCGTCCGCAACGTATTACCGTACTCGGGGCCACCGGCTCCATCGGTCTGAGCACGCTGGATGTGATCGCGCGCCACCCCGATCGCTATCAGGTGTTCGCCCTCAGCGGTTATTCGCGCATCGACGAGTTGCTGGCCCTGTGCATGCGCCATCGCCCGGCCTTCGCTGTAGTGCCGAGTGCCGAAGCAGCTGTGCGACTGCGCGAAAACCTGGCGGCTGCCGGCTGCACCACCGAGGTGCTGGAAGGCGAGGCCGGGCTTTGTCAGGTGGCTTCGGCAGCGGAAGTGGATGCGGTGATGGCAGCGATTGTCGGCGCTGCCGGCCTGCGCCCCACCTTGGCTGCCGTCGAGGCGGGCAAGAAGGTGCTGCTGGCCAACAAGGAAGCCTTGGTAATGTCCGGTGCGCTGTTCATCGAGGCCGTGCGGCGCAGCGGTGCCGTGCTGTTGCCGATCGATAGCGAGCACAACGCGATCTTCCAGTGCATGCCCGGCGACTACGCGCGTGGCCTGAGCGCGGTTGGCGTGCGCCGGATACTGCTGACGGCTTCCGGTGGCCCGTTCCGTGAAACGCCGGTCGAAGCTTTGCTGGATGTGACGCCGGAGCAGGCCTGTGCGCATCCCAACTGGTCGATGGGGCGCAAGATTTCCGTGGATTCGGCCAGCATGATGAACAAGGGGCTCGAGCTGATCGAGGCCTGCTGGTTGTTCGATGCCCCTCCGGCCAAGGTCGAGGTGGTGGTGCACCCACAGAGTGTCATTCACTCCCTGGTCGATTACGTGGACGGTTCGGTGCTGGCGCAGCTGGGTAATCCGGACATGCGTACGCCGATCGCCAATGCCCTGGCGTGGCCTGAACGTATCGATTCCGGGGTGGCCCCGCTCGACCTGTTCGCCATCGCCCGTCTGGATTTCCATGCGCCCGACGAACAGCGCTTCCCTTGCCTGCGCCTGGCGCGGCAGGCTGCCGAGGCGGGCAACAGCGCACCCGCCGTACTCAATGCAGCCAATGAGGTGGCGGTCGAAGCATTTCTTGAGCGGCGTATCCGCTTTCCGGAGATCGCGGGTATGATCGAACAGGTGCTCGATCAGGAGCCCGTCGTGCCGCTGCCGTCGCTGGACGCGGTGTTCGCCGCCGACCAGCGTGCCCGGGAGCTTTCCCGTGAGTGGCTGAGGCGTCACGGTCGCTGATGCAAACCCACCCAGGTTTCTGAGGGGGCTGGCATACAGCCGGCCCGCTGAACATCATTCGGAGATGGACATGACAGCGCTCTACATGATTATCGGCACCCTTGTGGCTTTGGGTGTGCTGGTCACCTTCCACGAATTCGGCCACTTCTGGGTGGCGCGCCGCTGCGGCGTCAAGGTGCTGCGCTTCTCGGTGGGCTTCGGCACACCGCTGTTGCGCTGGCACGATCGCCATGGCACTGAGTTTGTGGTCGCCGCCATCCCGCTGGGTGGCTACGTGAAGATGCTCGACGAGCGCGAGGGTGATGTACCGCCAGCGCTGGCTGATCAGTCGTTTAACCGAAAGCCCGTGGGCCAGCGTATCGCGATCGTCGCGGCGGGCCCGATCGCCAACTTCCTGCTGGCCATCCTGTTCTTCTGGGTGCTGGCAATGATGGGTACCCAGCAAGTGCGGCCGGTGATCGGTGCGGTCGATGCTGGCAGCCTGGCTGCATCGGCCGGGCTGACCGCAGGTCAGGAAATCGTCTCTATCGACGGCAAGCCGACCAGCGGTTGGTCGGCGGTCAACTTGCAGCTTGTTCGTCGCCTTGGCGAGAGCGGCACCTTGCAGGTTGGGGTGCGCGACGAAGGCGCGTCCGCCGAGCGCCAACTGCCGGTCAAGCTGGACAGCTGGCTAAAGGGCGCTGACGAGCCGGACCCTATCCAGTCCCTGGGGCTGCACCCTTGGCGCCCGGCGATTGAGCCGGTGCTGGCCGAGATCGATCCGAAGGGGCCGGCTGCCGCTGCGGGCCTCAGGACGGGTGACAAGCTGCTGAGCATCGACGGTGTTGCCGTGACGCAATGGCAGCAGGTGGTCGACAGTGTGCGTGCCCGCCCGGCTGCCAATGTGGTAGTGCGTGTCGAGCGTGACGGCGCGGCCCTGGACGTGCGGGTAACCCTGGCGCGCAAGGGGGAGGGCAAGGCTGCCGGTGGTTATCTGGGTGCCGGAGTAAAAGGTGGCGAATGGCCTGCCAGCATGCTCCGCGAAATCAGCTACGGCCCGCTTGAAGCGGTGGGTGAGGGCTTGTCACGCACCTGGAGCATGAGCGTGCTGACCCTCGAATCGCTGAAGAAAATGCTGTTCGGGGAGCTCTCGGTAAAAAACTTGAGTGGACCGATAACCATTGCTAAAGTGGCGGGCGCTTCAGCCCAGTCCGGCGTGGGGGATTTCCTGAATTTCCTGACCTACCTGAGCATAAGCCTGGGGGTTCTTAACTTGCTGCCCATCCCGGTACTGGATGGGGGGCATTTGCTGTTTTACCTGGTCGAGTGGGCGCGCGGTCGTCCGCTGTCGGATCGGGTGCAAGGTTGGGGGGTCCAGATCGGTATCAGTTTGGTCATAGGGGTGATGTTGCTCGCCCTGATCAACGATCTGGGTCGACTATAAAGCTTCGCTCAATTGCGAACCTGCCGCTTTTTCGCGGCAGGTTGTTTATTGCCAGTTGGAATAAAAGGACTTCATGAAACGTCTGCTGCTAACTGCGGTCATGTCCGCACTGATGATCGCTGAAGTTCACGCCGAGTCCTTCACCATCTCCGATATTCGCGTCAACGGCCTGCAGCGGGTTTCCGCTGGCAGTGTTTTCGGTGCCTTGCCGCTGAACGTCGGCGACCAGGCCGATGATCGCCGCCTGGTGGACTCGAC
>NZ_JBWKXT010000031.1:0-68962 GCF_059423245.1 Pseudomonas sp. GW460-LB5 | reverse complement strand
CGCTCCCACAGGTATCGCGGCGCGGTCCCTGTGGGAGCGGGCTTGCCCCGCGAAGAGGCCGGTACAGGTTAAGTCATTCTTTCTTCTGCAACCGCACCGCCAGTACATCGCACGGCGCACCATGCAGCACGTCATTGGCGGTGGAACCCAGCAGCAACGCCAGGCCATGGCGGCCATGACTGCCGACCACGATCAGGTCGCAATTCTGTTCCTTGGCCAGTTGGTGGATTTCCTGGCGCGGTTGGCCGTAGGTCAGGTGGGAATCGCCGCGCTGGATGTCCGGGTATTTGTTGAACAGGCGGTCCATGCGCTCCTTGGCCTGGTCGAACTGTTGCTGTTGCAACTGCGACAGGTCCATCGGTACGTCACCGCCGAATGCCATGGCCATCGGCTCGACGATGTGCACCAGGGACACCTTGGCGCCTGAGGGCTCGGCGAGCTTCATGGCACGCTTGATCACCGGGTCGCATTCTTCGGTCAGGTCGACGGCGACCAACAAATGTTCATATTGCATGAGCGGTACTCCTGGCAATCGCGATAGAAGAAGTATGGTCGCTTTCGGGCGGGTCTACCGTGAAAAATGGCTAACCAGCTCATTTGCAACGCTTTATGGGAACTACTGATATGACGGTATTGCTGGTGGTGTCAATCCTTGCGCTGATTCTCAGCCCGCTTTCCTGGCTGCGAGGCTCGCGCAAGCAGAGCGAGCAGATGAAGTTGCGGCTGGAGGCCCGGCGCATGGGGTTGGCCATGCAACTGGCGCCGCAGCAGTGGCCGCACTGGCTCGAAATGGAGCCGCCAAGCCCTTGCCCGCAATACCACCGGGCGCGGCGTCGCGGGCATGAGGACAGCTTCAGCTTCTGGCAGGTCACCCCAGGGGTGTGGTGGAACCAATGGCGCGAGCCCTGCGAAGATCCTCGCTTCATCGAGGCCTTGGCGCGCTTGCCGGCGAGCGTCTACAAGGTCGAAGCCGACGCGCGGATGATCGCCCTGTACTGGACTGAACGGGGTGATACGGCTGTATTGCAGGATGTTGCCTACGTCCTCGAAACCCTGGCCTGAAACCTCGTGGGGCCACGTCGTGCCCGTAGGGGCAGCCTTGTGCTGCGAAGAGGCCGGTATGCCTGATAGTACTGTTCCGGGCGTATCGGCCTCTTCGCCGCACAAGGCGGCTCCCACAGGTACGGCGTAGGCGTTCAGGGCTTTAAACGACAAAGCGGCGGCTTGGCAGAACCCTGAAGGGGTGGGGTGCCAAGTCGCCGCTTTGCGTTTCTGCTACGCAGAAAAGGCCAGGCAGGCCGGGTATTCATTCAAGCAAGTGCCAGTGTAGCCGCACTGGGGTGCCGCGCAAGCCGTAAGATGCAGCACTGTCCAACCGGGCGTGGTCAATCGCTGACGTGAATGGTCGGCGATCACTGTCATCATGTTTTGCACCCGGACGATACAAAGTGACTGGAAAGTCGCGTTTTCGTCGTGCTCCTGAGCATTTGACAACGCCGATCTTTTCGGAGAATGTGTGCACACCCAAATCAAACGGGCGTATGAATTGAGCGTTTGTATGTCATGACGCCAAGCCATACTTCCGACTAGCGCGCTGACGGGTGTGCCTGGGGCAGGGCAGCTAGGCCTGCTTCTGCTGCAGCGATCGGCGTGTACAGTTCAGCTTCCATATCGTGGAGATCAGTTGATGATTTACGAAGGTAAAGCCATCACGGTTAAGGCTCTTGAAAGTGGCATCGTCGAGCTCAAACTCGACCTCAAGGGTGAGTCCGTCAACAAGTTCAACCGCCTGACCCTGAACGAGCTTCGCCAGGCCGTCGACGCCATCCAGGCCGACGCCTCGGTCAAGGGCGTGATCGTCAGCAGTGGCAAGGACGTGTTCATCGTCGGCGCCGACATCACCGAGTTCGTCGACAACTTCAAGCTGCCCGAGGCCGAACTGGTCGCCGGCAACCTGGAAGCCAATCGCATCTTCAGTGCCTTCGAAGACCTCGAAGTGCCGACCGTTGCTGCCATCAACGGCATCGCCTTGGGCGGCGGCCTGGAAATGTGCCTGGCCGCCGACTACCGGATCATGTCCTCCAGCGCCAAGATTGGCCTGCCCGAAGTCAAACTGGGCATCTACCCCGGCTTTGGCGGCACCGTGCGCCTGCCGCGCCTGATCGGTTCGGACAACGCTATCGAGTGGATCGCCTCCGGCAAGGAAAACCGTGCCGAGGACGCCTTGAAAGTGGGCGCTGTTGACGCCGTGGTCGCCCCTGAGTTGCTGCAGGCCGGTGCCTTGGACCTGATCAAGCGGGCCATCAGCGGCGAGCTGGACTACAAGGCCAAGCGTCAGCCGAAGCTGGAAAAGCTCAAACTCAATGCCATCGAGCAGATGATGGCCTTCGAGACCGCCAAGGGCTTCGTTGCCGGCCAGGCCGGCCCGAACTATCCGGCCCCGGTCGAAGCCATCAAGACCATCCAGAAGGCCGCCAACTTCGGCCGCGACAAGGCCCTGGAGGTCGAAGCCGCAGGCTTTGCCAAGCTGGCCAAGACGTCGGTTGCCGAAAGCCTCATCGGCCTGTTCCTGAACGACCAGGAACTCAAGCGCAAGGCCAAGGCGCATGACGAGATTGCCCACGACGTCAAGCAGGCCGCCGTGCTCGGCGCCGGCATCATGGGTGGCGGCATCGCTTACCAGTCGGCGGTCAAGGGCACCCCGATCCTGATGAAGGATATCCGCGAGGAAGCTATCCAGCTGGGCCTGAACGAGGCCTCCAAGCTGCTCGGCAACCGCGTCGAGAAGGGCCGCCTGACCCCGGCCAAGATGGCCGAGGCACTCAACGCCATTCGCCCGACCCTGTCCTATGGCGACTTCGCCAATGTCGACATCGTCGTCGAAGCTGTAGTCGAGAACCCGAAGGTCAAGCAAGCTGTGCTGGCTGAAGTGGAAGGCCAGGTGAAGGACGACGCGATCCTCGCTTCCAACACCTCGACCATCTCCATCAACCTGCTAGCAAAAGCGCTCAAACGCCCGGAAAACTTCGTCGGCATGCACTTCTTCAACCCGGTGCACATGATGCCGCTGGTTGAAGTGATCCGTGGTGAGAAGTCCAGTGAAGTGGCGGTGGCCACCACCGTGGCCTACGCCAAGAAAATGGGCAAGAACCCGATCGTGGTCAACGATTGCCCGGGCTTTTTGGTCAACCGCGTGCTGTTCCCGTATTTCGGCGGCTTTGCCAAGCTGGTCAGTGCCGGTGTCGACTTCGTGCGCATCGACAAGGTCATGGAAAAGTTCGGCTGGCCAATGGGCCCGGCTTACCTGATGGACGTGGTTGGCATTGACACCGGCCACCACGGCCGTGACGTGATGGCCGAAGGCTTCCCGGACCGCATGAAGGACGACCGCCGCTCGGCCGTCGACGCGCTGTACGAGGCCAACCGCCTGGGCCAGAAGAACGGCAAGGGCTTCTACGCCTACGAAACCGACAAGCGCGGCAAGCCGAAGAAGGTCTTCGATGCCACCGTGCTCGACGTCCTCAAGCCGATCGTGTTCGAACAGCGTGAAGTCACCGACGAAGACATCATCAACTGGATGATGGTCCCGCTGTGCCTGGAGACCGTGCGCTGCCTGGAAGACGGCATTGTCGAAACCGCCGCCGAAGCCGACATGGGCTTGGTCTATGGCATTGGTTTCCCTCCCTTCCGCGGTGGTGCGCTGCGCTACATCGACTCGATCGGCGTGGCCGAATTCGTCGCACTGGCCGATCAGTACGCCGATCTGGGGCCGCTGTACCACCCGACTGCGAAGCTGCGTGAAATGGCCAAGAACGGCCAGCGCTTCTTCAACTGAGCGGTCAACGAGCTAGAGCGAGAGATTTGATATGAGCCTGAATCCAAGAGACGTGGTGATTGTCGACTTCGGTCGCACGCCAATGGGCCGCTCCAAGGGTGGCATGCACCGTAATACCCGCGCCGAAGACATGTCGGCGCACCTGATCAGCAAGCTGCTGGAGCGCAACGGCAAGGTCGACCCGAAAGAAGTCGAAGACGTGATCTGGGGCTGCGTCAACCAGACCCTGGAGCAAGGCTGGAACATCGCCCGCATGGCGTCGCTGATGACCCAGATTCCGCACACGTCTGCAGCGCAGACCGTCAGCCGCCTGTGCGGCTCTTCGATGAGCGCCTTGCACACCGCTGCCCAGGCGATTATGACCGGTAACGGCGATGTGTTCGTGGTCGGTGGCGTGGAACACATGGGCCACGTCAGCATGATGCATGGCGTGGACCCTAACCCGCACCTTTCCTTGCATGCTGCCAAGGCTTCCGGGATGATGGGCCTGACTGCAGAAATGCTCGGCAAGATGCACGGCATCACCCGGGAGCAGCAGGACCTGTTCGGCGTGCGTTCGCACCAGTTGGCCCACAAAGCCACGGTCGAAGGCAAGTTCAAGGACGAGATCATCCCGATGCAGGGCTATGACGAGAACGGCTTCCTGAAGGTATTCGATTTCGACGAAACCATTCGCCCGGAAACCACCCTCGAAGGCCTGGCATCGCTCAAGCCCGCGTTCAACCCGAAAGGCGGTACTGTCACCGCCGGTACCTCGTCGCAGATCACCGACGGCGCTTCGTGCATGATCGTCATGTCTGGCCAGCGTGCAATGGACCTGGGTATCCAGCCATTGGCGGTGATTCGTTCGATGGCGGTGGCAGGTGTTGATCCGGCGATCATGGGTTATGGTCCGGTACCGTCGACCCAGAAAGCGCTCAAGCGCGCCGGGCTGACCATGGCCGACATCGACTTCATCGAGCTCAACGAAGCCTTTGCTGCACAGGCCTTGCCAGTGCTGAAAGACTTGAAAGTGCTCGACAAGATGGATGAGAAGGTTAACCTGCACGGCGGCGCCATTGCTTTGGGTCACCCGTTCGGTTGCTCCGGGGCACGCATTTCGGGCACCCTGCTCAATGTCATGAAGCAGAATGGCGGTACTCTGGGGGTGGCGACCATGTGCGTCGGCCTCGGCCAAGGTATCACCACTGTCTTCGAACGCGTCTGATCGCGTTGCGGGACAGCAACCGGGGCCTTGTGCCCCGGTTTTGTTTTTACAGGTTTTATTCAAGAGGGTGGGCAACATGCAGATACAACCAGGCGTATACCGGCATTACAAAGGGCCTGAGTACCGTGTCTTCAGCGTTGCGCGGCACTCCGAGAACGAAGAGTGGATGGTGTTCTACCAATGCCTGTATGGTGATTACAGCTTCTGGGTACGCCCCCTTTTGATGTTCCAGGAGTCCGTCGAGGTTGACGGCGAGCAGGTGCCACGCTTTGCTTTGGTCAAGGCCGAAGAAGGGCTGCCTGGGTTGCTGGGCAAGTCGCACGAGTGATTGTCCGAGCTTGACCTCACACTTTTGCCACTATATATAGCGGTGCCGCGTTTGGTACCTGACGCGTTTTTCATTTTCAGATTCAGGAATACTCCGATCCATGGGCAAATCGCTGGTCATTGTGGAATCCCCGGCCAAGGCCAAGACCATCAACAAGTACCTGGGCAACCAGTACGTGGTGAAGTCGAGTATCGGCCATATCCGAGACCTCCCCACCAGCGGTTCGGCCAGCGCAAGCAAAGAGCCGGCCGCCAAGCGTGGCAAGGCCGCGGGTGAGGCTCCGGCCCTGTCGCCGAAAGAAAAGGCCCGTCGCCAGCTGGTGGCACGCATGGGCGTCGACCCGGATCACGGCTGGAAGGCCAAGTACGAGATCCTGCCTGGCAAGGAAAAGGTGATCGAAGAGCTGCGTCGCCTGGCCAAGGATGCCGACACCATCTATCTCGCAACCGACTTGGACCGCGAAGGGGAAGCCATTGCCTGGCACCTGCGCGAAGCCATCGGTGGTGACGACACACGCTACAAGCGCGTGGTGTTCAACGAAATTACCAAAAAGGCCATCCAGGAAGCCTTCTCGCAGCCAGGCGAACTGGACATCGACCGGGTCAACGCTCAGCAGGCGCGGCGCTTCCTCGACCGTGTGGTTGGTTACATGGTTTCGCCGCTGTTGTGGGCCAAGATTGCTCGCGGCCTGTCTGCTGGCCGTGTGCAGTCGGTCGCGGTGAAGCTGGTGGTGGAGCGCGAGCGTGAAATCCGTGCATTCATCCCGCAAGAGTACTGGGAGATTCATGCCGACCTCGGTACCGCCAAGAACGCCAAGGTGCGTTTCGAGGTGGCGCGCGAGAAGGGCGAGGCCTTCAAGCCGCTGAACGAAGCCCAGGCCATGGCTGCGCTGGAGAAGCTCAAGGCTTCCAGCTACAGCGTGGTCAAGCGTGAAGACCGCCCGACCAGCAGCAAGCCGTCGGCGCCGTTCATTACCTCCACCCTGCAGCAGGCGGCCAGTAACCGCCTGGGCTTCGGGGTGAAAAAGACCATGATGATGGCCCAGCGCTTGTATGAGGCCGGCTACATCACTTACATGCGTACCGACTCGACCAACCTGTCGGTCGATGCCCTGGACATGGCGCGTAGCTACATCGAGCGCGAGTTCGGCAAGCAGTACCTGCCGGATGCGCCACTGGTTTACGGCAGCAAGGAAGGGGCCCAGGAGGCGCACGAAGCGATTCGTCCTTCCGATGTGAATACGCACCCGACCAAGCTCAGCGGCATGGAGCGCGACGCCGAGCGCCTGTACGAGCTGATCTGGCGCCAGTTCCTGGCCTGCCAGATGCCCCCGGCGCAGTACCTGTCCACCAGCGTCACCGTGGCTGCGGGCGACTTCGAGCTGCGTGCCAAGGGCCGTATCCTCAAATTTGACGGTTATACCCGCGTGCTGCCGCAACAGAGCAAGCCGGGCGAAGACGACGTGCTGCCTGAGATGGTCCAGGGCGAAGCGCTGAAGCTGATTCAGATCGACCCGAGCCAGCACTTCACCAAGCCGCCGGCGCGCTTCACCGAGGCCAGCCTGGTCAAGGAAATGGAAAAGCGCGGCATTGGTCGCCCGTCGACCTATGCGGCGATCATCTCGACCATTCAGGACCGTGGTTATGTGACCTTGCATAACCGCCGTTTCTATTCCGAGAAAATGGGCGACATCGTCACCGAGCGCCTGTCGGAAAGCTTCTCCAACCTGATGGACTACGGCTTTACCGCCGATATGGAGGAGAACCTCGACGACGTGGCCCAGGGCGAGCGTGACTGGAAAAACGTACTCGACGAGTTCTACGGCGACTTCAGCAAGAAGCTGCAGACTGCAGAGTCCAGCGAAAACGGCATGCGCGCCAACCAGCCGACCATGACCAACATTCCGTGCAAGGAATGCGGCCGGCCGATGATGATCCGCACCGCTTCCACGGGTGTTTTCCTGGGTTGTTCGGGTTACAGCCTTCCGCCAAAAGAGCGCTGCAAGGCCACCGTCAACCTGGTGCCGGGTGACGAGATTGCCGCTGATGACGAGGGTGAATCGGAATCCCGCGTGCTGCTGGGCAAGCACCGTTGCCCGATCTGCGCCACAGCGATGGACGCCTACCTGCTGGATGAGAAGCACAAGCTGCACATTTGCGGTAACAACCCCGATTGCGTTGGCTACGAGATCGAAGAGGGCAGCTACCGCATCAAGGGTTACGAAGGGCCGAGCCTGGAGTGCGACAAGTGTGGCAGCGAGATGCAGTTGAAGACCGGCCGTTTTGGCAAATTCTTCGGCTGCACCAACCCGGCGTGCAAGAACACCCGCAAGCTGCTCAAGAGTGGAGAGGCGGCGCCGCCGAAGATGGACAAGGTGGACATGCCGGAGCTCAAGTGCGAGAAGGTGGACGACACCTACGTGCTGCGTGACGGTGCTTCGGGGTTGTTCCTGGCTGCCAGTCAGTTCCCGAAAAACCGTGAAACCCGTGCGCCGCTGGTGCTTGAAATTGTGCCGCACAAGCACGAGATCGATCCGAAGTACCACTTCCTCTGCGATGCGCCACAGAAAGATCCAGAAGGCCGCCCGGCAGTTATCCGCTACAGCCGCAAGACCAAGGAGCAGTACGTGCAGTCCGAGGTCGATGGCAAGCCGACCGGCTGGAAGGCCTTCTACGACGGCAATGCCTGGAAGGTTGAAGACAAGCGCTGATCTTTCGGTGCTTTAATTGGGGCCGCTTTGCGCCCCTTCGCGGCACAAGGCCGCTTCTGCAAGGAATCGCGTTCTCTTGCAGGAGGGCCTTGTGCCGCGAAGGGGCGCGAAGCGGCCCCAATCATTTATGATGCATGTATTCGCCTTGCAGCCTGATGGGAGGGCAAAGAAATGGCCCAGGAAACCTACACTCGCACCAACCAGAAACTGTTCTTCGCCGGCCTCGCTCTGGAGTCCATGGCCAAGGCTGAACAAAGCCAGGCCATGAATGCACAGGGCCTGGTTCAGGCTGAGCGCGAATCGGCGCTGTTCCACCTGTATGGCGCGCTGCTGGGCCTGTGCCATGAAATCGGGGTGTTCTACCGCCTGCCGGTGGTTGCAACTGTCGAGCAAGCGCTGGCCGACGACGCGCTGAATGGCATCGCTATCCCGGAAGTGGCCGAGCTGCTTGAGCTTGCCCGTCAGCGCGAAACCTGGCTGGCGCAAATGCTGGGTGCTTATGCCGATTTGTTCCGACCACCGGTCGCCAGGAAAGCGCCGAAAACCGATGTCACGCAGCCTCTGATCCAGGCCGTCAATCTCGATGAGCCCGAGCATCCTGCGCTATCGCGTACCGAGCTGGAAAGCTGGCGCAACAACCTCAAGGGTTTGGTGAGACGTTTCCGCGATGCGTTGAGTGAGTGCTGATAGCCGTTACGGCTGGTACAATACGGACCTTTCGCGGAGAACTGCCATTTATGTCTACGTCTTTTCTGGAAATTGTCGAGTTGCCTGATGGCCGCATCGAACTGCGTCGCGCTGAGGATGAGGGCTCTCTGGTAACCCTGGATTTCTCGGAAGACGCCAAGGTGTTCCTGCAGGGCCAGCATGTAGAAGTGGCCAAGGCCATGCTTAGCGTGGGCGTGCAGATGGCCGGCCGCCTCATGGATGGTGAGCTCGAACGTGATGAAGGGCCGCGTGTGCTGCACTGACCGTGCAGCAGCCAGCAGGGTTTTCGAATGACAGGCAAAGCCTGAGCATCAGCCGAGGCGGATGTTCAGGCTTTGTGCGTTTCCGACACTGGCGGCGCGCAGCAATTGCTGGCGAGCGGTGGCGTTGACGTTGCCCAGCCAACTGACCACCGTGTGACTGCGGCCCAGGCGCAAAGCTTCGCAGGCCAGTTGCAGCGGGGTTTGATTGCCACGAGGTTGCAGCAGCAAGATGCGTTCACGGTTGAGGCCGGCATCGCGCAGCCAGGCCTGGGTCAGGCTCGACGGCGGGGCGATCAGGGTCAGCCAGCGGGCCGCGTCCTCTTCGCTCAGTTCGCGCAGTACCGGTGCCAGCAGGCTTTGGCAGTGACCGGGCGCGCCGCGCAGCGACAATTCGCTGAACAGTTCAGGCTGGTTGTGCTTGCGCGCCAGTTCGCTGGCTTTCAGGCCAGGTAGCACGGGCTGGGCGAGAAATGCTTCGAACAGGGGCAACTGGGCTTGCTCGGGTGCGTGAATGAACTGCTGCATGACGCCTCCTGGATCAGCGGCGAATGACGCCGACGCTCAAACCCTCAATCACCAGTTCCTGTTCTTTCAGGTCGACTTCGATGGGGGCGAATTCGGGGTTTTCGGCAAGCAGCCAGACCTTGCTGCCTTCACGCTTGAAGCGTTTGACGGTCACTTCGTCGCCGATGCGGGCGACGACAATCTGGCCGTTGCGGGCTTCGCGGCAGGTGTGAACTGCCAGCAGGTCGCCGTCGTAGATACCGACGTCCTTCATGCTCATGCCGTGTACGCGCAGCAAATAGTCGGCCTGGGGGTGGAAGAAGGCGGGGTTGATATTGCAGGATTGCTCAATGTGCTGTTCGGCAAGAATCGGCGCACCGGCAGCAACCCGGCCAATGATAGGCAGGCCGCTTTCTTCTGCCTTGGTTTCCAGGCCGGGAATGCGGATGCCACGGGAGGCGCCCGGGGTCATCTCGATTGCGCCCTTGCGGGCGAGGGCCTTGAGGTGCTCCTCGGCGGCGTTGGGCGATTTGAAGCCCAGCTCCTGAGCGATCTCGGCGCGTGTCGGCGGGAAGCCGTTGTCTTCGAGGCAGCGCTTGATGAACGCGAGAATTTCGGCTTGGCGTGGCGTCAGTTTCAACATGGTGAGCGCTCTGTCTTTTTGTACAGTGACTGGGATTATATACAGTACTGGATGCGCTGCAAGCCAAAAGGCGCATTAAACCTGAACGCTGGCACTTGCAGCACGCCGCCTGGGGCTTTTAAATGGCGACCGCCCGGTCACCGAGCCTTGACAGAAGCAGGACTGAAACGTATGTTTCAAACACCTGTTTGTCTGGCGGAGTACGCGGAGTAGTCATGGCCCAATCGGAAACCGTTGAACGCATTCTCGATGCTGCCGAGCAGCTGTTCGCGGAAAGGGGGTTTGCCGAAACCTCATTGCGGCTGATTACCAGCAAGGCCGGGGTGAACCTGGCGGCCGTCAACTATCATTTCGGCTCCAAGAAAGCGTTGATCCAGGCGGTGTTCTCGCGCTTCCTCGGGCCGTTCTGCGCCAGCCTGGAGCGCGAGCTGGAGCGTCGCCAGGCCAAGCCGGAGCACAAGCCCAGCCTCGAAGAGCTGCTGGAGATGCTGGTGGAGCAGGCGTTGGTCGTGCAACCTCGCAGCAACAACGATCTGTCGATCTTCATGCGCCTGCTGGGCCTGGCATTCAGCCAGAGCCAAGGCCACCTGCGGCGTTACCTGGAAGACATGTACGGCAAGGTGTTCCGCCGCTACATGCTGCTGGTCAACGAGGCTGCGCCGCGTATTCCACCACTGGAACTGTTCTGGCGCGTGCATTTCATGCTCGGCGCCGCCGCCTTCAGCATGTCCGGCATCAAGGCGCTGCGTGCGATCGCCGAGACTGACTTTGGCATCAACACCTCGATCGAGCAGGTGATGCGCCTGATGGTACCGTTCCTGGCTGCAGGCATGCGTGCCGACAGCGGCGTCACCGACGAAGCCATGGCCACGGCGCAGCTGCGACCACGCAGCAAAACTACCGCTATTACCGCCAAGGCCTGAAGGCTGGGCGGGGCAGGGCGCTTCGGCTAAGCTAGCGCCATGCCCGATCTCGACCTGCTGCACATTTCCCTTGCCGACCAATGCCTGTATGGCTTTGCCCGTGGCCAGCTGCGCGTGCGCGTGCCGGTTTCCACGTCGCGCAACGGTGCGGGCGAGCGCCACGGTTCGGGTTGCACACCGCGTGGCCTGCATCAAGTGCGGGCAAAAATTGGCGCGGGTCTGCCGCTTGCTGCAGTGCTGGTCGGGCGGCGCTGGGCGGGTGAGGTGTGGTCGCCGGTATTGCACGCGCAATACCCGGGCCGTGACTGGATACTCACCCGCATCCTCTGGCTCAGCGGCTGTGAGCCGGGGCTTAACCGCCTGGGCGCGGTCGACACCTTCCGCCGCTACATCTACCTGCACGGCACCCCGGATACGGAACCCATGGGCGTAGCGTTGTCCCATGGCTGCATACGCCTGCGCAACACTGACTTGCTAAGCCTGTTCGAGCGGGTGCCGGCCCATTGCCCGGTGCGTATCGAACAGGCCGCCTGCCCCCAGTGGGCCTCTCTTTGTCTTCAATGAAGGATTACCCATGACCGTCAGCCTGCAAGGCTCCCTGATGGTGGATATCGCCGGTAAATGGCTGACCGCCGAAGACCGTCACTTGCTGCGCCAACCCGAAGTGGCCGGCCTGATCATTTTTGCCCGCAACATCGACAGCCCGCGCCAGGTGCGTGAGCTGTGCGCATCGATCCGCGCCATACGCCCTGACCTTATTCTGGCGGTAGACCAGGAGGGCGGCCGCGTGCAGCGCCTGCGCCAGGGTTTCGTGCGCCTGCCAGCCATGCGTGCGCTGGCCGACAATGACAACGCCGAGTACCTGGCGGAGCAGTGCGGTTGGCTGATGGCGACCGAGGTGCTGGCGGTTGGCCTGGACCTCAGCTTTGCACCCGTGCTGGACCTGGACCACCAGCGCAGCGCCGTTGTCGGCAGCCGTGCCTTCGAGGGCGACCCCCTGCGTGCCACGCAACTTGCGGGGGCGTTCATCCGCGGTATGAATGCGGCGGGCATGGCTGCCTGTGGCAAGCACTTCCCCGGCCATGGCTGGGCCGAGGCTGACTCGCATGTGGCCATTCCCACCGATGAGCGCAGCCTTGAGCAATTACGCCAGGCCGACCTGGTGCCGTTCACGCGCCTGAGCGGCCAGCTGGCGGCGGTGATGCCGGCGCATGTCATCTACCCGCAGGTTGACAACCAGCCAGCCGGTTTTTCGCGGCGCTGGCTGCAGGACATCCTTCGCGGCGAGCTGGGCTTTGACGGGGTGATCTTCAGTGATGACTTGTCGATGGCCGGTGCGCATGTGGTGGGTGATGCGGCCAGCCGTATCGAGGCAGCGTTGAGCGCCGGCTGTGACATGGGCCTGGTGTGCAATGACCGGGCGGCAGCGGAGCTGGCACTGAGTGCGGCGCAACGTATGAAGGTCAAGCCATCGCCGCGGATTGCGCGGATGCGCGGGCAAGGGTTTGCGCGGACCGATTATCGCCAGCAGCCGCGCTGGCTGGAGGCGTTGGGGGCGTTGAAGGAAGCTCAGCTGGTCGATTGACTGCCTCGGCCGCTTCGCGGGCATGCCCGCTCCCACAGGTACTGCGCATGCCAGATAGCGGTGCGGTCACTGTGGGAGCGGGTTCACCCGCGAAGAGGCCAGCTTGGGCAGTGAAAGTTGATGGTTTACCGCCCACGCTTGCCTGGCAATGGCGCAAACAGTGCCTCGATTTCTTCATCGCCCATGCGCCATTGCCCAGCCTGCCCGCCATCCAGCAAGCTGGCTGCCAATGCCGCTTTCTCCTGCTGCAACATCTGGATCTTCTCTTCCACCGTACCCCGGGTAATCAGCTTGAACACGAACACTGGCTTGTCCTGGCCAATCCGGTACGCCCGGTCGGTGGCCTGGTTTTCGCTGGCCGGGTTCCACCAGGGGTCGTAGTGGATCACCGTGTCTGCGGCCGTCAGGTTCAAGCCCACCCCGCCTGCCTTCAAGCTGATCAGGAACACTTCGCTGTCACCCTGCTGGAACTGCCGCACTGGCGTGCGCCGGTCGCGCGTGTCGCCGGTCAGCAAGCTATAGCGGATCTTGCGTTTCTGCAGCTCCTGCTCGATAAGTGCCAGCATCGAGGTGAACTGCGAGAACAGCAGTACCCGGCGCCCTTCGCTGAGCAGCTCCTCGAGCATTTCCAGCAGCGCGCCCAGCTTGCCCTTGTCGGCCTGGTTCCCATGGCTTTCCACCCCTTTTACCAGGCGCAGGTCGCAGCACACCTGGCGCAGCTTGAGCAGGGCGTCGAGGATGACGATCTGGCTGCGCGCGGCGCCATTGCGAGCGATTTCGTCGCGGACTTTCTGGTCCATGGCCACTCGCACGGCCTCGTAGGTGTCGCGCTGGGCGTCGCTGAGCTCGACCCAGTGCACCATCTCGGTCTTGGCGGGCAACTCGGTGGCCACCTCCTCCTTGGTGCGGCGCAGCAGGAAGGGGCGAATACGCGTGACCAGGTGGGCCAGGCGCTCAGCGTCGCCATGGCGCTCTATCGGGACGCGGTAGTCCTGGTTGAACCGTTTGAGGTCGCCCAGCCAGCCGGGCATGAGGAAGTGGAAGATCGACCACAGCTCGCCCAGGTTGTTTTCCATCGGCGTGCCGGTGAGGCACAGGCGCTGGCCGGCCTGTAGCTCGCAGACGGCGAGGGCGGCCTTGCTGGTGCTGCTCTTGATGTTCTGTGCCTCGTCCAGCACCAGCATGTGCCAGGCTTGGGCGCGCAGGTGTTCCAGGTCGCGTGGCATCAGGGCGTAAGTGGTCAGGACCAGGTCGTATTCGTGCAACCGGGTGAAATGCTTGCTGCGCCCTGGGCCATGCAGTGCCAGTACGCGCAGGTCAGGGGCGAAACGCTGGGCTTCGTCCAACCAGTTGGGTATCAGGCTGGTGGGCATGACCGCCAGGGCCGGTGCGCCCAAGCGCCCGGACTGTTTTTCCAGCAGCAGGTGTGCCAGGGTCTGCAGGGTCTTGCCCAGGCCCATGTCGTCGCCGAGGATGCCGCCGGTACCCATCCCTCGCAGTGCCTGCAGCCAGTTCAGGCCCTGCTGCTGATACGGCCGCAAGTTGGCCCGCAGCCCGGCGGGGGGTGGCACTTGCAGCTCGCGGGCATCGCGCAGGCGGCGGCCCAGGTCGCGTACGTGCTCGCCCCCTTCCCAGTGCAAGGGCAGGCCCTCGATTTCGTTCAGGCGCGCGGCGTCGGCGCGCTCCATGCGCAGGCTCGGGCCAGCGGTGTCTTCGTGCAGGTACAGCTCACCCAGGGTGCCCATCACGGCCTTGATGCGGCCGTAGGGCAGGGCGACGCGCAATGCCGGTGTGTCCAGGCGGCCGCGGTTGAGGTCGATCAGCAGGTGTTCATCGTCACTGCGCCGGGCCAGTTCGCTGGGGCGCAGCAGCTCTGGGCTGCTGCGCAGCAGTTGCAACACGATGGGCAACAGGCTGTGACGCTGGCCATCGACCACAATGCCCAGCTCCAGGTCGAACCATTCATGGCCGGGCGCCTCGTCGATGGTCGCATACCAGTCGTCCACCTCCTGCAAGTTGAAGGCGAAATCGCGGTGTATGTCGATGTTCCAGCCGGCTTCGCGCAGGCGCGGCAGACCTTCGCGTGCAAAGCGCAGCCAGGCTTCGTCGTCGGGCAACTGATACATTTCGCCGGCACTGTCGGGCAGGGCCTTGCTCTGCCGAGTGGCGGGTTTGAAGCCCAGGTCGCGTAACGCATTGCGCAGGGCTAGCTCGGCTTGCGGCTGTCGGCGAATTCGCTGGCTGGTGCTGCCCGCCAGGCGGGTCAGCGGCTTCTCGTCGGTGCCGCTGACCTGCAAACCGTCATAGTTGAATGCCAATGCGGCGCGGTGTTGCATTTGCCGTTGCATGCGACCGGTTTTCGGCATGTAGGCGGTGTATTCAAGGCTGCCGAGCGCAAGAATGGGCTTGGGCTGGATGTGATCGAGCAACTGCTCCTGCACTGGCGTCGGCGTCGGCACCTTGTGGCTGAGGGCATTGAGTTTATGGCTGAGGGGTACGACCAGGTGCTCGGGTACATCGGGGGCAATAGTCAGCTGCACGGCGACATGCGGATCCAGGCTGTGCTCAACCTTGCCCACTTCACTGGTCAGCAGATCGAAGTAGTAAAGTGGCAGCAGCGGGATGACGCAGCGCAGCATTTCCTCGCCGCTGTACCACAGTCCCCGGTAGTTTCCGTTGTCCAGGCGTACCCAGCGGAACTCGGCATGGCGCACCGGGCCTTGATGAAGCGGTGGGAAGCCGACATCGTAAAACATGCGCCCGGTTTCGAGTGCGCGCTGGAACAACTCGCCACCTTCCTGGCCCTTCAGTTTATAGCCGCGGTCCTGGCCGCCGCCCTGATTCAGGGCCGAGAGCAGGCGCAGAATGCGGGTGTCTTCTTCCGTCACGAAGCGCGGTGGCTCGTAGAGAAAGTCGTACAGTGACTGGACGCGGCTGAAGCGTATGCCGTCCTCGGTTCGTGTGCCCTTGCGTACCAGCAGGGCGCAGCCGGCATCATCGGTGAGGTCGAGCTGGTAGCACACCATGCGTCCGCGTTTGTCTTCGGCTGCGTTGGGCTTGGGCGGGGCCTGCTCCAGGCCGCTCAACCAGTGCTGCAGTTCCGCGGACAACGTTGCCGGGTCGGCTTGCGTGGCCTCATGATTGGACCAAGGGTCGCTTATGCAGAACAGTGCAGCGGCGCAATGCTTGCAGTTTTGCCCTACAGGGCAATCGCATTCACCGTGCACATGGCAACGGCCGCCGGCTACGTGCAACTCGATGCTTTGCCGATAGTGGTTGTCGCCACTCCCTTGGCAATTGGCCGTGATGGTCGGCCCATAGAAGCCTTCCAGTTCGACCCTGCCTTCCTCGGCATAGCGCTCACCGCGTTGCAGGGCAGCTTTGCTGAACGATTGGGTCCAGTTCGGATAAGCGTTCACCATCTCGGCGGCATCTTGCTTCATCGGATTACTGCTCCATCATCTCCGGGTCCATCACCGGCATTTTCGGCGTACCCGGTGGTGTCACCTTCAGCAGCACCGCCAGGTGCCCGCCGTCGAGGAAGGTCAGCTGGCCGGCCTTGACGTTGCTGTTGTTCTGCCTGAACTGCTCGCTTTGCAGCACGCTGCCGTTGCCGTCCAGCTGGTTGACCCAGAAGTTGGCCTCGACCGAGATGAAGCGGCCTTGCGCGATGCTCAGGTTGCCTTCGATAGGGAAGTGGCCGAACTGTTCGGCGCCTTCGCCCAGGGCAATGCGGCCAGGTTCGCTGCCGACCTGCTGCTGCCAGGCCTTGTGCATCAATACGGTGTAGTCGGCGGTGGCTTCCAGGCGGGTGGCTTCGTCTTCCAGCGCCAGTGGGCGCTCTGCGTCTTTTGCCAGGCGTGGGGCGCCAGCGCTCCAGTCTTCCGGGGCGAACGGGCTGGTGAAGGCGGGCACGCTGTTCTGCCGCACCAGAATCATTTCTACCTGATACAGGCCTTCGGCGAAGGCGGCTGGCGCGAACAGCGCCAGCAGCAGGGTCAGGCAACGGATGGCACGCATGGATCTTCCTTAGGCAGGCTGTGGGGTCAGGCGCTCGAACAGCGCCTCCAGGGTGTTGAAACGTTCGTCGGGGCGTTCCATCGGCACAAGGAAGCGGAACTGGGTAGCGCCTTCGAACTTGTAGCGTTTGGGCTGGCCCTGGATCAGCTTGATCAGGGTCAGCGGGTCGACCGGGGTTTCGGCTTCGAACTCGAGCTTGCCACCATTGGGGCCAGCATCGACTTTCTTGATGCCGAGCTTTTCCGCCTGCAGCTTGAGCGAAGTCAGGCGCATCAGGTTCTTGGTCGGTTCTGGCAGCAGACCGAAGCGGTCGATCATTTCCACTTGCAGGTCCTTGAGGCCTTCTTCGTCGGCGGCCGAAGCAATGCGCTTGTACAGGATCAGCCGTGCATGCACGTCAGGCAGGTAGTCCTCGGGGATCAGTGCTGGCAGGCGCAGGTTGATCTCCGGGCCGCCGCCAAGCGGTTGCTCCAGATTTGGCTGGGTACCCTTGCGGATCGCCTTGACCGCGCGTTCGAGCATTTCCATGTACAGGGTGAAGCCCACCGCCTGGATCTGACCGCTCTGGCCTTCGCCCAGCAGCTCGCCCGCACCGCGGATTTCCAGGTCGTTGGTGGCCAGCACAAAGCCAGCACCCAGGTCCTGGGTGTTGGCGATGGCTTCCAGGCGTTTTTCAGCGTCGGCGCTGACTTTCTGTCGGGTTGGGGTCAGCAGGTAGGCGTAGGCCTGGTGGTGGCTACGGCCGACCCGGCCACGCAGCTGGTGCAGCTGGGCCAGGCCAAACTTGTCGGCGCGCTCGATGACGATGGTATTGGCGCTAGGCACGTCGATGCCGGTTTCGATGATGGTCGACGCCACCAGCACGTTGAAGCGCTTGTGGTAGAAATCGCTCATCACCTGTTCCAGCTCGCGTTCGCGCATTTGCCCGTGGCCGATGCCGATACGTGCCTCGGGCACCAGTTCGGCAAGGTCGGCGGCGCATTTTTCGATGGTTTTCACATCGTTGTGCAGGTAGTACACCTGGCCACCGCGCAGCAGTTCGCGCAGCAGTGCCTCCTTGACCGTGCTCTTGTTCTGCTCCATGACAAAGGTGCGCACCGACAGGCGGCGCGCTGGCGGCGTGGCGATGATCGACAGGTCGCGCATGCCGGCCACTGCCATGTTCAACGTGCGCGGGATCGGCGTAGCGGTCAGGGTGAGGATGTCGACCTCGCTGCGCAGTGCCTTGAGCTGCTCTTTCTGGCGCACACCAAAGCGGTGCTCTTCGTCGATGATGGCCAGGCCCAGGTCCTTGAAGCGCACATCGTCCTGCAGCAGCTTGTGGGTGCCGATGAGGATGTCGATCTTGCCTTCGGCCAGGTCGGCGGCGGCGGCGGCCACTTCCTTGGCCGACTTGAAGCGGCTCATCACCTCCACGGTCACCGGCCAGTCGGCAAAGCGGTCGCGGAAGCTGTTGTAGTGTTGCTGGGCGAGCAGGGTAGTGGGCACCAGCACGGCGACCTGGCGGCCACTGTGCACGGCGATGAACGCCGCCCGCATGGCCACTTCTGTCTTGCCGAAGCCGACGTCGCCACACACCAGGCGGTCCATTGGCTTGGGCGCGAGCATGTCAGCCCGCACCGCCTCGATGGCCGTTTGCTGGTCCGGGGTTTCTTCGAACGGGAAGCCGGCGCTGAACGTGGCGTAGTCGGCGGACGGGTCGGCAAACGCATACCCTTTGCGCGCGGCCCGGCGGGCATAGATGTCGAGCAGTTCGGCGGCCACGTCGCGCACCTGTTCGGCGGCCTTGCGCTTGGCCTTCTGCCAGGCTTCCGAGCCCAGCCGGTGCAGCGGTGCCAGGGCATCATCGCTGCCGGTGTAGCGGGCGATCAGGTGCAGGTTGGCCACCGGCACGTACAGCTTGGCGTTCTCGGCGTATTCCAGGGTAAGGAATTCGGCAGCCTGGCCTTCGATTTCCAGGGTGGCCAGGCCCAGGTAGCGGCCCACGCCATGGTCGATGTGTACCACCGGTGCGCCTTCGCGCAGCTCGGTGAGGTTCTTGATGACCGCGTCGTTGGCGGTTTCGCCACGCTTGTCGCGGCGGCGGCGCTGCATCACGCGCTGGCCGAACAGTGGGCTTTCCGCGACCAGGGCCAGGCCTGGGTCGTCCAGCAGCAAGCCGTCATCCAGCGGGGCGATGGTGATCGCCAGGCGCTCGCTTCCGGTGATGAAGTCGGCCCAGCCGTCGACAGTGTGCGGCCGCAGTTTCAATCGTTCGAGCAGCTCCAGCAACACTTCGCGGCGGCCGGCCGATTCGGCGGTGAACAGCACGCGGCCGGGGAACTGGTCGAGGAAGTTGGCCAGCTCGGCCAGCGGCTGGTTGGCCTTGGCCTCAATCGCCAGGTTGGGCAGGGCGCGCGCCGGGAAGCGCTCGCGGCCCGCGCCCGGTTCGATGTCTTCGCTGCTGACCACCACTCGCGGCCACTGCTTGAGCCGGGCGAAGCAGTCCTCCACTGGCATGAACAGCTCGGCAGGCGGCAGCAGCGGCCGGCTGAGGTCGCCACGGCGGTCTTCATAACGGCCGCGCACGTCGTTCCAGAAGTGTTCGGCGGCCTGTTCCACGCCAGGCAGCGAAAACACCTGGGTGTCGGCCGGCAGATAGTCGAACAGGGTGGACGTTTCTTCGAAGAACAACGGCAGGTAGTACTCGATGCCGGCCGGGATGATGCCGCTGGCCAGGTCCTGGAAGATCGCACTGCGGCGGAAATCGACGTCGAAGCGTTCACGGAAGCGTGCCTTGAAGCGGGTCACTTCCTCTTTTTGCATCGGAAATTCGCGTGCCGGCAGCAGGCGCACCGAATCCACCTTGTCGATCGAGCGCTGGGTCTCGGGGTCGAAGGTGCGCAGTGTCTCGATCTCGTCATCGAACAGGTCGATGCGGTAGGGCAGCTTGCTGCCCATCGGGAACAGGTCGATCAGCGCGCCGCGCACGGCGAACTCGCCATGCTCGTAGACGGTGTCGACGCAACGATAGCCACTGGCCTCCAGGCGTGTGCGCATCTGCTCCACGTCGATGGTCTGGCCCACGTCCAGCACCAGGCTGCTGCCCAGCAGGAAGCGGGTGGGCGCCAGGCGGTGCAGGGCGGTGGTGACCGGCACCACGAGGATGCCATGGCTCAGTTCCGGCAGGCGGTACAGGCTTGCGATGCGCTGGGAAATGATGTCCTGGTGTGGCGAGAACAGGTCGTAGGGCAGGGTTTCCCAGTCGGGGAATGGCAGCACCGGCAGGTCCGGGGCGAAGAAGCGCAGCTCCTGCTCCAGACGGTCGGCGGCCTGGCTGTCGGCTGTCAGCAGCAGGGTGAAGCGGCCAGCGTTGCTGGCGGCCTCGGCGATGGCAAGGCTGAGGGCGGCACCGGGCAGGTTACCCCAGGTTTGTTTGCCGGCCGTGGCCGACATGTGCGGTAGGCGCAGAACTGACACGGGAGATTGCACTCCAAGCGTTGCGGCAAAGACACCGATTGTACCGGTGACCGTGCCGGCTGTCAGGCTCGAAAGGGCGTGAACGCTGGCTTGCGTGACTGCGACAGGCGCTCATTGCCGGTTCCGCGTCGGGGCGTCATAATGTAGCCCCTTTTTTCTGTCCCTACATGTGGAAGGTTCCCGTGACTCAGAAGCCCGACCAGTGTCTTGGTGAGTGGATTGATCGTGAAGCTCTGGCTGAAGCGATGATCCCGCTTATCGGTCAGCTCTACCGCAACAACAACGTGGTGAGCTCGATTTATGGCCGTAGCCTGATCAACCGTTCGGTTATCTCGATCCTCAAGGCGCACCGCTTTGCGCGTCATCGTCAAGCCGACGAAACCGAGCTGTCCGTCCACGAGACATTCCCCCTGCTCAAGGCCATGAGCGAGCTGAAACTGGGCGCCGCTTCGGTCGACCTGGGCAAGCTGGCCAACAAATTCAAGCAGGAAGGCAATGGCCGTACTGCCGAGCAGTTCGTCCGTGAAGAACTGGCCGACGTGGTTGGCCAGCAGAACGCTTCGGCGCGCAAAGGCACCGACGTTGTCCTGTACGGCTTCGGCCGCATCGGCCGCCTGCTGGCGCGTATCCTGATCGAGAAGACCGGTGGTGGCGACGGCCTGCGCCTGCGCGCCATTGTCGTGCGCAAAGGCGCCGAGAACGACCTGGTCAAGCGTGCCAGCCTGCTGCGTCGTGACTCGGTTCACGGCCCGTTCGACGGCACCATCACCATCGACGAAGCCAACAACACCATCACTGCCAACGGCAACCTGATCCAGGTTATCTACGCCAAGAGCCCGAGCGAAGTCGACTACACCCAGTACGGCATCGAAAACGCGTTGATCGTCGACAACACCGGGGTATGGCGTGATGCCGACGGCCTGGGCCAGCACCTGGCCTGCCCGGGCGCTGCCCGCGTTATCCTCACCGCACCTGGCAAGGGCGCGCTGAAGAACATCGTGCACGGCATCAACCACGGTGACATTGCTGCCGATGACAAGATCATCTCGGCGGCCTCCTGCACCACCAACGCCATCGTGCCGGTGCTCAAGGCTGTCAACGACAAGTACGGCATCGTCAACGGCCACGTCGAAACCGTTCACTCGTTCACCAACGACCAGAACCTGATCGACAACTTCCACAAGGGCAGCCGCCGTGGTCGTGCCGCGCCGCTGAACATGGTCATCACCGAAACCGGCGCAGCCACTGCTGCCGCCAAGGCGCTGCCGGTGCTGAAGGGCAAGCTGACCGGCAACGCCATTCGCGTACCTACGCCGAACGTTTCGATGGCCATCCTGAACCTGAACCTGGAAAAGGCCACCAACCGCGACGAAATCAACGAGTACCTGCGCCAGACCGCCATGCACTCGGAACTGCACAAGCAGATCGACTACGTCAGCTCGCAGGAAGTGGTTTCGACCGACTTCGTTGGCTCGCGCCACGCCGGTGTCGTTGACGCTGAAGCCACCATCGCCAACGACAACCGCGTTGTCCTGTACGTCTGGTACGACAACGAATTCGGTTACAGCTGCCAGGTGGTTCGCGTGATGGAAGACATGGCCGGTGTGAACCCGCCAGCGTTTCCACGCTGATTCGCTTGTAAGGCAATGAAAAAACGGGAACCTTCGGGTTCCCGTTTTTTTTGCTTGCCGTGGGTTGTGTGGTGCCTGTGAGATCGAGCGCCGCCCGCGCGGCGCTCGATATGCGCCATACCCCAAAGCCCAAGCCAAGCACCCAGGAACCGAACCTTGCGCACAGCCTTACTGTTCATTTTCCTGCTGCTCACCGCCTGCAACCAGGGCCCCACCCTTGAGCGCCTGGGCGGCCCGACCATGGGTAGCAGCTACAGCATCCAGTACGTTCGCGAGCCTGGCGGCCCGGCGCCGGCCCAGGTGCAGGCAGCGGTCGAAACCATTCTTGGTGAAATCGACCGGCACTATTCGACCTACCGCGGCGACTCTACCGTCAGCCGGTTCAACCAGTTGCCCGCCAACCAGTGCCTGGCCCTGCCACCCGACATGCTTGAACTGGTTGCCCTTGGCCAGCACCTGGCCGAGCAGAGTGAGGGTGCCTTTGACCTCACCGTTGAACCCTTGCTTGACCTGTGGGGTTTCGGCCCCCAGGCCCGCCATGAGCGGGTACCCGACCCGCAAGCCGTGGCCCAGGTTCGTCAGCGTGTGGGTTACCGGCACTTGCATATCGAAGACCAGGCCCTGTGCAAGGACGCCCCGGTGCAGCTCGACTTCAATAGCATCGCCGCCGGCCATGCCGTGGACTTGATCGCTGCGCGCCTGCGCGCCATGGGTATAGCCAGTTTTGTCGCCGAAGCCACTGGCGAGCTCAAGGCGGTTGGCCGCAAGCCCGATGGCAGTCCCTGGCGCATCGCCCTGGAGTTGCCCCGTGAAGACCGCCAGATCGCCCGGCAGATCATTGCAGTCAATGAGCTTTCAGTCTCAACCTCGGGTGACTATCGGCACTATTTCGAGGAGAATGGCCGGCGTTATTCGCACACCTTCGATGCCCGCCTCGGGCGCCCCGTGCAGCACGACCTGGCTGCAGTCACCGTACTGGACGCCTCGGCGTTGCAGGCCGACGGCTATTCGACACTGCTGCTGATCCTTGGCCCTGAGCGTGGCTGGGATTTTGCCGTGGCGCACGGCTTGGCCGCGGTATTGGTGACTCGGGCCGAGGGTGGCTTCGTCTCTCGAGCTACGCCCGCATTCGAACGGGCGGTGAAAGGCGATTGAAAGCGCAGGCAGGGATGATGGCCGCCAGGGAATGGGTGAACCAAATGTAGTGCGGGCAAAATTGGCCTACGACGCGACCAAGGGTTAATGTGCGCGGCGTTCAGGCTTGATTAGACTGCACCCGAATTTTCTCATGACGCCCCGGCGGCATGATCGCGTCCCGCGAGCGACCGTGGCTTGCGGGCCAGTTCTGAAGGAGTACGCATGGCTGTCTACAACTACGACGTAGTGGTGCTGGGTTCCGGCCCGGCCGGTGAAGGCGCGGCAATGAACGCCGCCAAAGCAGGGCGCAAGGTAGCGATGGTCGATGACCGTCGCCAGGTCGGTGGCAACTGCACGCACCTGGGTACCATCCCGTCCAAGGCACTGCGTCACTCGGTGCGGCAGATCATGCAGTTCAACACCAACCCGATGTTCCGGGCGATCGGTGAGCCGCGCTGGTTCTCGTTTCCGGACGTGCTGAAAAGCGCCGAGAAGGTGATTTCCAAGCAAGTTGCATCGCGCACCGGCTACTACGCCCGCAACCGTGTTGATGTGTTCGTCGGCACCGGCAGCTTTGCCGACGAGCAAACCGTTGAAGTGGTGTGCCCGAACGGTGTAGTTGAAAAGCTCAACGCCAAGCACATCATCATCGCCACCGGCTCGCGCCCTTACCGCCCGGCCGACATCGACTTCCACCATCCGCGGGTCTACGACAGCGACACCATCCTCAGCCTCAGCCACACCCCGCGCAAGCTGATCGTGTACGGCGCCGGTGTGATCGGTTGCGAGTACGCGTCGATCTTCAGCGGCCTGGGCGTGCTGGTAGAGCTGGTGGATAACCGTGGCCAACTGTTGAGCTTCCTGGATTCGGAAATTTCCCAGGCACTGAGCTACCACTTCAGCAACAACAACATCACCGTGCGCCACAACGAAGAGTATGAGCGTGTCGAAGGCCTGGACAACGGGGTGATCCTGCACCTGAAGTCGGGCAAGAAGATCAAGGCCGACGCCTTGCTGTGGTGCAACGGCCGGACCGGCAACACCGACAAGCTGGGCCTGGAGAACATCGGCATCAAGGTCAACAGCCGTGGCCAGATCGAGGTCGACGAGGCTTATCGCACTACCGTGCCGAACATCTACGGCGCCGGTGACGTGATCGGCTGGCCGAGCCTGGCCAGTGCCGCCCATGACCAGGGGCGTTCTGCGGCTGGCAGCATCGTCGACAATGGCAGCTGGCGCTTCGTCAATGACGTACCGACCGGCATCTACACCATTCCGGAAATCAGCTCGATCGGCAAGAACGAGCAGGAACTGACCCAGGCCAAGGTGCCATACGAAGTGGGCAAGGCCTTCTTCAAGAGCATGGCGCGTGCGCAGATCGCCGGCGAGCCGCAGGGCATGCTGAAGATCCTGTTCCACCGTGAAACCCTGGAAATCCTCGGCGTGCACTGCTTCGGCTACCAGGCTTCGGAGATCGTCCATATCGGCCAGGCGATCATGAACCAGCCGGGTGAGCAGAACAACCTGAAGTACTTCGTCAACACCACGTTCAACTACCCGACCATGGCCGAAGCCTATCGGGTAGCTGCCTACGATGGCCTGAACCGGCTTTTTTGAGCGGCTCCGACCGGTGGCCTGAGCCGGTCGGAGAGACCGATTTCAACCCTACCCGAGGGTGGTCTTGGCCAAACCGGGAAAGTCTGTAATCAGGCTGTCCACGCCAAAGTCCGCGAGCCGGCGCATCAGTGCCGGCTCGTTGACCGTCCACACCGATACGTGCAAACCCTGGCCCTGCGCTTTAAGCAGGCGCTCGGGGGTGCACAGTGTCCAGTTCAATGCCAGCAGTTCACAGCCGTAGTTCTGCGCTACCTTCAACGGGTCGAGCCAGGCGTACTCGGCGACCAGCCCGCGCTTCACGTCTGGCACCAGCTCCAGGGCGGCGCCCAGCACTTCGCGTGAGCTGGAGGTGATGGTGACCTTGTCCAGCAGGCCATGCTGCTGGGCCAATTCGCGAATTGCCAACACGGTGGTGGCAGCACGGGTGCGCGAGGCGCTTTTTACCTCAAGCTGCCAGTGCTCGAACGGGCATTTTTCGAACAGCTCTTCCAGTTTCGGTATAGGGCAGGGCTGCACGTGGCCCGGGCCGCCTTTGCGCGCATCGATCTTCATCAAGTCGGCGGCCGGGTGGTCGACCACCTTGCCGCGTCGGCCAGTGGTGCGCTTGAGGGTGGGGTCGTGGATCACCATCAGCTCGTTGTCGGCCGACAGGTGCAGGTCCAGCTCGCAGCGGGTGACGCCGTGGGACAGGCACTGGCGGAAGCTGTGCAGTGTGTTCTCGGGTGCTTCGCCCTTGGCGCCGCGATGGCCGTAGATCAGGGTCACGTTCGTTCCTTCAAATCAGAGAAAAACAGGGTCATGGGGCGGGATCGTTCTGTTCCAGCTGCTGGCGCCGCTGTTGTTGCTGGCGCTGCAGGATATAGCGAGCCAGCAGTTGACGCTGGGCGTCGGTCATGTCGATGAATTCGGTACCGACCTCGAAGCCGCCCGCGGGGCGCGGGTCGCAATGGGTGACCTTGCCGCGCAGCAGCAAACCGTGGGCGCGGGGCATCAGCACCATCTTCACTTTCACCCGGGTGCCAGGGGCAACCTGCGTGGCCTGGGCGAATTCGATACCGCCTTCGGAAAGCACGACCGGCACCGGCTGGCCTACTTCGCCGAGCAGGGTCTGGGCGACGACTGCACTGAGCAGGTCGAGGCGTTTGTTCTGCGCCCGCAGGAAGGCCGCGAGTGTGCGGTCCTTGTCGCTCAACTGACGCAGCAGGTGCTGCGACTCGAAGTCGGACAGGTGCAGCTCGCTCAGCAGGTTGAACAGCGGAGAATCATCTTGCAATACATCTGGCTCAAGGGCTTCGGCCGCACTGAGGGGGCTGATTTGAAGTGCGATCCGGTCTTCGATGCGGTAGTATTCGCGGCGATCTTCTTCGTCTAATGTCGTCATGGCGAACCCAAGGTAGCGGCGGTGGTCCGAGTGTAAAGCCGCCGTAGGCGCCTCGCCACAAGGACGTTCCCTTTCATCCGAACAAGCCCCGACATGTTCAGACCTCTTTTCGCATTCATAGGCACGCGTTATACCCGTGCCAAACGCCGTAACCACTTCGTCTCGTTCATTTCCCTGACCTCGATGATCGGCCTCGCCCTGGGCGTGGTGGTGATGATCGTGGTGCTGTCGGTGATGAACGGCTTCGACCACGAGATGCGCACCCGCGTGCTCGGCATGATCCCGCATGCCACGCTGGAGAGCGGCCAGCCCATTGCCGACTGGCCGGCCCTTGCCCAACAAGTAAAGCAGAATCCGCAGGTGGTGGCGGTTGCGCCGTTCACCCAGATGCAGGGGCTGCTGACCCATGACGGCAAGGTGCAGAAGGTGCTGCTCAACGGCATCGACCCGGCCCGCGAGCGCGAGGTGTCGATCATCGACAACTTTGTCCTGCAAGGCCGCCTCGACCAGCTGGCGCCGGGTGAGTGGGGCATCATGATCGGCGACAAGGCTGCGGCCAAGCTGGGGGTGGGCATTGGCGACAAACTCACCTTCGTCGCCCCCGAGGTCAGCGTGACGCCGGCCGGCATGTTCCCGCGCATGAAACGCTTCACCGTGGTTGGCACCTTTCACGTCGGCGCAGGCGAGATCGACGGTTACCTGGGGCTGACCAACATCAGCGACCTTTCCCGCCTGCACCGCTGGAAGCCCGACCAGGTGCAGGGCCTGCGCCTGAAGTTCGACGACCTGTTCCAGGCGCCGCGCGTGGCCTGGAGCATCGCACAGCAGCTGGGCGACCAGGAGTTCTACAGCCGTGACTGGACCCGCACCCACGGCAACCTGTACCAGGCCATCCGCATGGAAAAGGCCATGATCGGCCTGCTGTTGCTGCTGATCGTGGCGGTGGCGGCGTTCAACATCATTTCTACCCTGGTGATGGTGGTCAACGACAAGCGCGGCGACATTGCCATCTTGCGCACGCTGGGCGCCACGCCCGGCCAGATCATGCTCATCTTCATGGTCCAGGGCACGGTGATCGGGGTGATCGGTACCCTGATCGGCGCCGTGGTCGGGATCGTTGCTGCGCTGAACGTGAGTGCGGCGATCGCCGGCATCGAGAAGCTGATCGGGCACAAGTTCCTGAACGCCGACGTGTACTTCATCGATTACCTGCCGTCGCAGATCCAGTCCCAGGACGTGTACATGGTCTGTGGTGCGGCGCTGGTCCTGAGTTTCTTCGCCACCCTGTACCCGGCCTGGCGTGCGGCCCGCACCCAGCCTGCAGAGGCGCTACGTTATGAGTGAGTCGCGCATGAGTGATAAAGCCGTTCTGAGTTGCCGCAACCTGGGCAAGTCTTACGACGAAGGCCCGGAATCGGTGAAGGTGCTATCCGTGCTCAACCTTGAGCTGCATGCCGGGGAGCGGGTGGCCATTGTCGGTAGCTCCGGTTCGGGCAAGAGTACCTTGCTCAACCTGTTGGGCGGCCTTGATCGGCCCACACAAGGCAGCGTATGGCTGGCTGGCGAAGAGCTGTCGGCCCTGGGTGAACGTGCCCGTGGCCTGCTGCGCAACCGTGAGCTGGGCTTTGTCTACCAGTTCCACCACCTGTTGCCGGAATTCACCGCCATCGAGAACGTGTGCATGCCGCTGCTGATCGGCCGCACGCCCATCCCTGAGGCCCGGGAACGTGCCGAGGCGCTGCTCAAGCGGGTGGGCCTGGGCCACCGCCTGAACCACAAGCCGGCCGAATTGTCTGGCGGTGAGCGCCAGCGGGTGGCGATTGCCCGAGCACTCGTCAACCGCCCCGGCCTGGTGATGCTCGATGAGCCTACCGGCAACCTCGACCACCATACCGCACAAGGCATCCAGGAACTGATGCAGGAGCTGTCCAGTTCGTCGCGCACGGCGTTCCTGGTGGTGACCCATGACCTCAACCTGGCGCGGCAGATGGACCGTGTATTGAAGCTCGACGACGGCCACCTGGTGGCGATCTGATCGACTGCTCGGGGTGGCAGGTGCCGCCCCGTTTTCCTGTTTTCATTGGGTGATTTCGTACATGTTCAGACCCTTGCCCATCTTCATCGGCGCGCGCTACACCCGAGCCAAGCGGCGCAACCACTTCATCTCGTTCATCTCGATGACCTCGATGATCGGCCTGTCGCTGGGCGTGCTGGCGATGATCGTGGTGCTGTCGGTGATGAACGGCTTCCAGCGCGAAATGAGCTCGCGCATTCTCGGCCTGGTACCGCATGCCGCCATCCTCGGCGTGCAGCCGCTGGACGACTGGCACAAGGTGGCCGACGCAGCCTTGCAGAACCCGGCGGTGATGGCGGCTGCGCCGATTACCGAAATGGAGGGCATGCTCTCGTACAAGGGTGCGATGCAGCCGATCCAGGTGGGCGGTATCGACCCGGCCGAAGAGGGCAAGGTCTCGATCGTTGGCCAGCACATTGTCCAGGGCCGCCTGCAGGACCTGCAGCCGGGTGAGTTCGGTGTGGTCATTGGTGAATTGACCGCACGGCGCTTCCGCCTGAACACCGGCGACAAGCTGACCCTGATCGTGCCGGAAATCAGCAAGGAGCCGGGTGGCATTACCCCGCGCATGCAGCGCCTGACCGTGGTCGGTATCTTCAAGGTCGGTGCCGAGCTGGATGGTTCGCAAGCCTACATCCACGTCGCCGATGCCGGCGAGATGCAACGTTGGGCACCGGGCCAGGTGCAGGGCGTGCGCCTGAAGCTGCATGACCTGTATGCCGCGCCGCAGGTGTCCAAGGCGATTGCAGCCGGGCTGGGTGACGCCTACCGCGCCGATGACTGGTCGCACACCCAGGGCAGCCTGTTCAGCGCCATGAAGATGGAAAAGACCATGATCGGCCTGCTGTTGATGATGATCATCGCCGTGGCGGCCTTCAATATCATTGCCACCTTGGTAATGGTGGTGAACGACAAGGGGCCGGACATTGCCATTCTGCGGACCTTGGGCGCCACGCCCGCGCAGATCATGGGCACGTTCATGGTCCAGGGCAGCCTGATTGGTGTTGTCGGGACGCTGATCGGCGGCGTGCTGGGCGTGATTGCGGCGTTCAATGTCAGCCAGATCGTGGGTTGGCTGGAGCGGGTGAGCGGGCAACACATCTTTACTTCGGATGTGTACTTCGTCAGCAGCTTGCCGTCGCAATTGCAGTGGGGCGATGTGGTGATGATCTGCACGGCGGGGTTGGTGATGAGCTTCCTGGCGACCATTTACCCGGCTTATCGGGCGTCGCAGGTGCAGCCGGCGATTGGCCTGGCGGTTTGAGGTAGGTTCCAGGGCCTTATCGCCGGCAAGCCAACTCCCACAGGTACCGCGCAGGCTCTCGGCTTGATGCGTACCCGTGGGGGGCGGCTTGCCGGCGATGGGCCGCGAAGCGGCCCCATTTTCACCGATCCTGGCTGAACTCGATCACGAACCGTGTCCACCCATCTTCACATTCCGCCCGAATGCCCCCGCCATGGGCCTGCACGATCGACCGGGTAATCGCCAAGCCCAACCCAGCATGCTCGCTACTGCCTTCGCGCCGTGCCGGGTCCACACGGTAAAAGCGGTCGAACAACCGCGGCAAAGCAGCTGGCTCGATGGCCGGCCCGGTATTGGCCACGCTGATTCTCGGCCCAGGCGCCAGCGTCACCCTTATCTGCCCGCCCGCCGGGGTAAAGCGCATGGCGTTATCCAGCAGGTTGGACAGCGCCCGGCGCAGCATATGCCGGTCACCGTGCAACACGGCCTCCCCCTCGCGCAGCATCTGCACATTGTTGTCTTCGGCCAGCGGCGCGTAGTACTCCAGCAGCGCATCCACCTCGTCATGCAACGCCAACGGCGCTTGCCCCGGTACCAGCAAGCCGTGATCGGCCTTGGCCAGGAACAACATGTCGTTGATCATTTGCGCCATCCACTGCAGTTCTTCCAGGTTGCCATGCAGCGCTTCGCGGTACTCCTCAAGGCTGCGTGGGCGGGTGAGGGTAACCTGGGTATGAGTTAGCAGATTGGACAGCGGCGTGCGCAACTCGTGGGCTATGTCGGCAGAAAATGCCGACAGGCGCTGGAAGGCATCGTCCAGGCGCTGCAGCATGGCGTTCATGCTGGTGGCCAGTTCGGCCAGCTCTTCGGGCATTTGCGCCACCGGCAGGCGTGTGGTGAGCGAGCGTGCCGACACGCTGGCGGCCACCTGGCCCATCTGCCGTAACGGGCGCAGGCCGCTGCGTACCGCCCAGGCGCCGAGCAGCGCGGTGGCCAGCGCTGAAAGGCCGACCGTCAGCCAGATCAGGCGTTGCATGCCCTGCAGGAAATGCTGGTGGTGGGTGATGTCGAGGTACAGGGCCAGTTGTGGCGACTGCACGGCGCCCTGCGCCAGGTGCACAGCCAGGCTGCGGTAGTCGGTGCCTTGTGCATGCAGGGTGGCCAGCCCGGCGGGCAGCGGTGCCTGCGGTAGCCCGGTGCGGCTTTCGAACCAGGTGGTGCCGTCGCTGCCGCTGATGCGCAGGGCCAGGTCGGCCTGGTGGCTCAGCTCATCGCGCAGGGCGGGCAGGCGTGCCTGCAGCTCGGTTGGGGTGGCGATGCCGGCCAGTTGCGTACGGAACAGTGACAGGCGCGAGTCCAGCAGTTGCTGGTCGAGTTCGACGAAGTGCTGCTCGCTGGCCCGGCTGAACAACACGCCGGCGCCCAGCGAAACGGCGGCGGTGCAGGCGGCAAACAACAGGGCCAGACGGCTGCCGAGGGAAACCCTGCGCATCATTCCGTGCGCTCTTCGAGCACATAGCCCATGCCACGTACGGTGTGGATCAGCTTGTTGGGGTGCGGGTCGTCGATTTTCAGGCGCAGGCGGCGGATCGCCACTTCGATCACGTTGGTGTCGCTGTCGAAATTCATGTCCCACACCTGCGAGGCGATCAGCGATTTTGGCAATACCTCGCCTTGGCGGCGCAGCAGCAGTTCGAGCAGGGCGAACTCCTTGGCGGTCAGGTCGATACGCTGGCCGGCGCGCTCGGCGCGGCGGCGGATCAAGTCCAGGCGCAGGTCGGCCAGGTTCAGGGTGGTGTCCTGGCTGGGGCTGGTGCCGCGGCGCAACAGGCTGCGCACCCGGGCCAGCAGTTCGGAAAAGGCGAACGGCTTGACCAGATAGTCGTCGGCGCCCAGCTCCAGGCCATGCACGCGGTCCTCGACGGCATCGCGGGCGGTGAGGAACAGTACTGGCGTATCCAGGCCGGCCTGGCGCACGGCCTGGAGGATCTGCCAGCCGTCACGTCCAGGCAACATTACGTCGAGGATCAGCAGGTCGTGGTCGCCGGTCAGGGCCAGGAACTGGCCGGTTTCGCCATCGGTGGCCAGCTCAGTGGCGAAGCCGGCCTCGCTCAAGCCCTGGCTGAGGTACTGGCCGGTGCGGGCCTGGTCTTCGACGATCAGCAGTTTCATGCACTGTCCATAATCTGAAAGTTTGTGCCTGCCCTGTGGAAGCGGGTGATGTAGTGGCTGAAATGATACGTGACGAAGCGCAGGCACGCCCAAGCTGACAAAGTTGTAATCTCCCTGTCAGGTAGCTGCCAGTCGCCCGTGACTAAGGTGGCCTCATCCTGTTGTACATTTCCGGAGTCATCATGAAACGCCTGTTCATCGCCGCCCTTGCCTTGGCCAGCCTGCCGACCTTTGCCGGCGAGGCGCAAACTTTCGCCTTTGGCGAGCCGGCCCCGGCGAACAAAGCCACCCGCACGGTCAACGTGGTGCTCAAGGACATCGCCTTCGAGCCCAGAAACCTGCAGGTAAAAGCCGGCGAGACGGTGCGCTTCGTGCTGGTCAACGAGGGCAAGCTGCCGCATGAATTCAACCTGGGTGACAAGGCCATGCATGCCGAGCACCAGAAGGAAATGGTCGCCATGCAAGGCAAGCTGTTCACCGAGGCCATGAACCACGAAGGCATGGACCACGGCCAGATGATGGGTCACGGCGGCGGCCATGGCCACGGTGGCGGCAACACGGTGCTGGTCATGCCAGGCCAGCGCGCCGAGCTGACCTGGACCTTCCGCAAGTCGGCGCCCATCGAGTTCGCCTGCAACGTGCCGGGGCATTATCAGGCTGGCATGGTCGGGGCGTTGACCATCGAGTGACTTGCGCTCCAAGGCAGGGTGCAAAACCGGTAGACTAGGGGCAATTTCGAACCTCTAGGTCAGTTTCCATGCATCCTGCTGCCGAACACTCGCCGCTGGGCAAGTCCAGCGAATACATTGCCACCTACTCCCCGGAGCAGCTCTTCCCGATCCCGCGTACCGCCAAGTGGGCTGAGCTGGGCGTCACTGCACAGACCTTGCCCTGGCAGGGCGTGGATTACTGGAACTGCTTCGAATTGAGCTGGCTGCTGCCGTCGGGCAAACCGGTGGTGGCGATCGGCGAGTTCGCCATCCCGGCCGATTCGCCGAACATCATCGAGTCCAAGTCGTTCAAGTTGTACCTCAACTCGCTGAATCAGACGGTGTTTGCCTCGCTGGGCGAATTGCAGGCCTGCCTGGAGAAAGACCTGTCTGCCGCGGCCGGCAAGCCGGTGGGGGTGAAGGTACGTACCTTGGCTGAAGTCGAGGGCCAAGGCGTGGAGGCCTTGCCTGGGCTGTGCATCGATGCGCTGGACGTTGCCATCAGCAACTACGAGCAGCCGCAGCCTGAGCTGCTGCGCTGCACCCCGGAGCGAGTGGTAGAAGAAACCTTGCACAGCCACCTGCTGAAGTCCAACTGCCCCGTTACCGGCCAGCCGGACTGGGGCAGCGTGGTGGTCGAGTACAAGGGCAGGGCGCTGGACCACGCCAGCCTGCTGACCTATCTGATCAGCTTCCGCCAGCATGCCGACTTCCATGAGCAGTGCGTAGAACGCATTTATCTGGACTTGAAGAACCTGCTGCAGCCCGAGCACCTGACGGTGTATGCGCGGTATGTGCGCCGGGGTGGGCTGGATATCAACCCGTACCGTAGCACTGGGGCGATCAGCCCGAAGAATGTGCGTCTGGTGCGTCAGTAACTCTGACCGGACTGGGGCCGTTTCTCGGCCCATTCGCGGGGCAAGCCCGCTCCCACAGGTGCCGCACTGCCCTCAAGTGCAGCGAATAGCCTGTGGGAGCGGGCTTGTCCCGCGAATGGGGCGCGAAGCGGCCCTTGCTGTATCAGATACCCATGCTGTGCAGCGAGTTGGCAATGCTGCGCAGGGTGGCGGTAAGGTCTGGGTGGTCAGCCTCGAAGCGTTCGATTGCCAGGTTCACGCCATCCACCAGGTTGTTGTCTGGCGTGGCTTCCTCCAGTTTCAGTTGCGCCTCGATCTGGCGCGCTTCTTCGTGCAGCGCAGCCAGTTCGTCTTCCGAAAGCGGTACGTTGCGGTCCAGTTGCTCGCGCAGGCTGTTCAGGCGCTTTTGCAATTCGCGGGCAGGCATGGGTAGTTCTCCATCAATGGCTTGGCAAACCATGGACCTTAGCGAAGCGGCAAAGGTTCTGGTCTGCCTTCAGCGTAATCCACCTGAAGCTGCTTTGCATGATCCGCATCAAGGGTGCTGTATCAAGGTTTTTCACCTTTGCGCCGGCGCTGGGTGATGTCCTGCAGGCAGGTATCCAGCGCTTCCAGGTGGTCGATGACCGAGTGCACCCCCAGGCCGAACAGTTCCAGCGTCGCCTTGCCACGGGCCGCGTCCTGTTGCTGTGAGGTCATGGCTTGCCATTGCCGAGAGCTGCGATCGCAGAATGGGCTGCAGGCGGCCAGGCCAACTGTCCACAAGCCGGCGTTAAGGCCGGACTGCAGCAGTTGTGGGTTGCCGCTGACCAGTACGCAGCCGTCCAGGCGTTCGCTTTCCAGGGTCATCAACGCCTGCCAGCAGGCGTTGGGCGCCGGCCAGCGTACGCCGTTTACCGAATGCCCCGGCAGCCAGTCGGGCAGTACGTGTGCCAGGCGCTTGCTTTGGGTGGCGCTGAGGTCATCCAGCCAGATGCACGGCACCTGGTGCTGGCGCAGGCTGGCGAGGGTAGCCAGGGCGCCGGGGGCGGGCGAGGGGGCGCTACCATTGGCCGCCTGCACCAGGCAGCCGCGCAAGCCGAACAGCACAGCAGTGAAGGCGGGTGCAGCGTCCATGGCAACTTCCCCCAAATAGTCCGCAGGCTATTCGTTGATTGTTACCGCCCTGTGACATCGGCCCTTGTGCAACAGTTGTTCACAAAATATTGAACAAACATGTGTAAAGCTGTTTATCAGCCCGCAAGCCTCTATACTGCCGCCTTACCAGCAGCGCGACCCGTTGCGCTTGCGGCCGAGAAATTCGATGGAGAGACATCTATGCGTAGGATCGGTGCCAGTGTGATCGAACGAGTCACCCAGGCCTGTGTCTGCGCCAGCATGCTGCTGGCGCCCGTGGCAGCCACCCAGGCAGCCACCGAGGAAGATCCCTGGGAAGCGGTCAACCGGCCGATCTTCCGCTTCAACGATACCCTCGACACCTATGCCCTCAAGCCGTTGGCCAAGGGCTATCAGGCGGTCACGCCGCAGTTCCTTGAAGATGGCATCCACAACATCTTCCGCAACCTGGGCGACGTGACCAACCTGGCCAACGACGTGCTGCAGTTCAAGCCTCATGCGGCGGGTGTGGACACTGCGCGGCTGATCGTCAACACCACCTTCGGCCTGGGCGGTTTCTTCGATGTGGGCACCAAGATGGGCCTGCAGCGCAATGACGAGGACTTCGGGCAGACCTTGGGTTACTGGGGTGTGCCGAGCGGCCCTTACGTGGTTATCCCGCTGCTGGGGCCAAGCACGGTGCGTGATGGCGTGGCCAAGTACCCCGACAGCTACACCAAGCCTTACCGCTACATCGACCATGTGCCGACGCGCAACTCGATATTCGCCCTGGACGTGATCGACACGCGTGCCGACCTGCTGTCCGCCGAGAAGCTGATTCAGGGTGACAAGTACATCTTCATTCGTAACGCCTACCTGCAGAACCGCGAGTTCAAGGTCAAGGATGGCGAAGTCGAAGACGACTTCTGATCTGTGAACAGGGGCCGCAATCGGCCCCTGTTCAATGCATGGCCAGCACGCGCAACCCGAACTTCTGCTGCCCACCCGGCTGGTCGGCAATCCATACCACCTCAGTGCTGGCGTGCAGCCCTTTCAACGCCGGGTGGTCGGAATCGATGCGCACCTCAATCTGATCGCCCACCTGGAAGCGTTGCGGGGCCTGCACCTGCATGCCGCTGCTGGACAGGTCCAGGCACACGGCGGAAATCACCTGGCCTTCATGCAGCAGGCTCACCGCAGTGTCGATGCGCATGCGGATGAAATCGCGTTTTTCACTATGGCTGGAGGGCGTGTGGGGCATGCTGCATCCTTCCCATTGGGGTGCGCTAGTCGACTTTCTTATAACTCCCGGTGATTTGCCCTGTAAAGAGCGGCGAGGTCGACCGTTGCATGCTTGAAACGCCTGCCGGATGGGAGTACCGTCTGCGCCTTACAAGGTACCTTTGACAGTTGCCGGGCAGGTGTTCTTGTCCTACAACTCAAGTAGAGTGTGACCACCAAGAATTCCCGTAGCTGGCCGTCTGCTTTGCCGACACCGCTGCACCAACCCAAATCGGCGCCGTTCGCCCACATGCAGAAAACCAGTGCAACGCTGCTGATTATCGATGATGACGACGTGGTCCGTGCGAGCCTCGCCGCCTATCTCGAAGACAGTGGCTTCAGCGTCCTCCAGGCCGGTAATGGCCAGCAGGGGCTTCAGGTCTTCGAAGAACACCAGCCCGACCTTGTGATCTGCGATTTGCGCATGCCGCAGATGGGCGGCCTCGAACTGATCCGTCAGGTCAGCGAGCGTGCGCCGCAGTTACCGGTGATCGTGGTGTCTGGTGCCGGCGTCATGAGCGATGCGGTGGAAGCGTTGCGCCTGGGCGCCGCCGACTACCTGATCAAGCCGCTGGAAGACCTGGCCGTCCTTGAGCATTCGGTGCGCCGTGCCCTCGACCGCTCGCGTCTGGTGCTGGAAAACCAGCGCTACCGCGACAAGCTCGAAGCGGCCAACCGCGAGCTGGAGGCCAGCCTGCACCTGTTGCAGGAGGACCAGACCGCCGGTCGCCAGGTGCAGATGAACATGCTGCCGGAAAGCCCCTGGGTAGCTGGCGAGTTCGCGTTCGAGCACCAGATCATCCCGTCGTTGTACCTGTCGGGTGATTTTGTCGATTACTTCCGCGTGGACGAGCGGCGCATCGCCTTCTACCTCGCTGATGTTTCCGGGCATGGCGCGTCGTCGGCCTTTGTCACCGTCCTGTTGAAATTCATGACCACGCGACTCATGTTTGAGCTCAAGCGCAGCAAAATGCGCGAGTTCAAGCCGTCCGAAGTGCTCAGTCACATCAACCGCGGCCTGATCAACAGCAAGCTGGGCAAGCACGTCACCATGGTCGGCGGGGTGATCGACGAAGAGTCTGGTCTGTTGACCTACGCCGTGGGTGGGCATTTGCCGCTGCCAGTGCTGCATACCCCGGCGCACACCCGTTACCTGGAAGGCCGGGGCCTGCCGGTGGGGCTGTTCGACGAGGCCACTTATCAGGATCTGGTTGTTGAGCTGCCACCGCAGTTCAGCCTTAGCCTGATGTCCGATGGCATTCTGGACCTTTTGCCGGGTGATACGCTCAAAGATAAAGAAGCCGCCTTGCCGGAGATCGTCAGGGCAGCAGGTGGCAGCCTGGATGGGCTGCGTCAACGATTCGGATTAGCTACGCTTGGGGATATGCCGGATGATATCGCCCTATTGGTGTTAAGCAGGAACCTTCAATGAGTACCGGTAGAATCCAGTTCGCCGAGCAGAGCGGCACCTTCGTACTGAAGTTCGTCGGTGAAGTGCGCCTGACCCTGTGTTCGGCCTTGGATGCGACGATCGAGAAAATTTTCACTGCGTTGAACTTCTCGGCGATTGTCATCGACCTCACCGAAACCGAGAGTATCGACAGCACTACCTTGGGCCTGCTGGCCAAGCTGTCGATCCTGTCGCGGCAGAAGGTCGGCCTGTTGCCGACCGTGGTCAGCACCAACCCGGACATTTCCCGGCTGTTGCAGTCGATGGGCTTCGATCAGGTGTTCAACATTGTCGATCGCCCGATTCCTTGCCCTGAGTGCCTGACCGACCTACCGTCGCAGGACCAGAACGAAGACGTGGTGCGTTCCAAGGTACTGGAGGCGCACAAGATCCTCATGGGCCTGAACGACTCCAACCGCGAAGCCTTCCATGACCTGGTCAATGCGCTGGAGCGGACCTGATCGTTAACCTGCGCCGGCCCATTCGCGGGCTTGCCCGCTCCCACAGGTGCTGCGTAGTTTTCAAGCGGTACACCGCCCCTGTGGGAGCGGGCAAGCCCGCGAATGGGCCGGCACAGGCAGCAGAATTTCTCGAGCAGACTATTTTCCGCCAATAAACTCGGTAGCCTCACCCCCACCCGCATCGAGCTGATACACCCGCATCGGCCGCCCCTGTTCATCAAAGAATACCTGCCCCAACCCCGCACCGTTCCACAACCGCTCCCCGGCCTTGCTGTGGCTCGGCGTACGTGGCACTACTTCCATCTCCCGACGCTTGGTAAACCAGTTCAGCGGCGAGCGTGGCGCATACAGCCAGCGGTTGAGCCGGTCGAGCACGTCGAGCAGGCGCCGGGGGAACTCGTTCTTGATTCCGCTGCTGGTCACCTGCCACAAATGCGGGCTGCGCTGGCGGTGGCGGATCATTACTTCATAGACAAACGAGTAGTGCACATCCCCGGACAGCACCACGTAGTGGCCCGGCGTACGCGAGTGGCGGAAGATGTTGAGGATGACCTGCGCCGCACCGCGGTGGGCCATCCAGTTTTCGGCATCCACCAAAAGCGGATACCCCAGCCAGCTGAACACCTTCTGCACGGTCTCGATCAGCTTCACGCCAAAAATCGGCGCAGGCGAGACGATGACTGCTGATGGGTGGTCGAGCAGCGCGTGCTGCAGTTCGCTAAGCGCTTCCCAGTCGAGCAGGCCGGATGGCTTGGCCAGGTTGCTTTCGCTGCGCCAGCGCCGGGTACGGGTGTCCAGCACCAGCAAGGGTGGGTTTGTTGGCAAGCTGAATTGCCAGCCCTGAAAGCGCAGCAGATCGCCGATCAGTTCATCGCGGGTTTGGCTGTTCGACGCCTGGCATTGCCTGACCAGTGGCTTGCAGCCGTCCGGATCGTTGCCCCAGGCTTGGCACAGCAGGTAGCCGAGCAGGGCATTGCCGATGATCCGCCGTGAAAACGGGTGGCCGTAGGCGGTTTCTTCCCATTGTGCCGAGAGGTTCCAGTCATCGGTGATGTCGTGGTCGTCGAAGATCATCAGACAGGGCAGGTGGGCCATCACCCGCGCCACCTGGCCGAGGTTCTCGGCAAACGCCTGAATCAGCGGCAGCTCCTGCCGGTAACGCGCCTGGCGCTGGTCGCTGAGCCCGTCGGGCATGACCATGTCCACCCACTGCCAAGGCACGGGTGACCAGACCAGCAGGTACATGGCCATGACTTCGGCGAACGTCACCAGGTGGTTGTCGGCATTGCTGGACGAAAAGATCGGCTTGCGCTTGCCGCCGAAAAAGCGCTCGCGCAGGGTGTCGTTCGTTTCCTGCGCCGGCAACAGGTCGGCGCGGTGGTAGTAGCTGGCCGGGTGCTGGTACAGCGCCTGGCTATCAGGCACCACTGCGCCATCCAGTTGCTCGTCGAACAGGCCCAGGCGCTCGATCAGGCAATGGATAGCACGCAGCATCGGGCCGGCAACATCGTCGGCGTACACCTGGTCGCCGGTCATCAGTAGCACGGCCGGGCGATCTTCGGGTTGCTTGCAGGCTTGCAGCAAGCGGTCGGCGCACAGCAGGCCATCGATGGCGGGGTGGTGGGGCTTGCGGCAGGAGCCGTGCAGCAAGTGGTCGAGCCGATCGCGCAGCACCAGGCTTGGGCGCTGGGTGCCGGGGTAGAGCAGATGCGGCCCCCATCCAGCGATGCCCTGGCCATTGATCAGCAGGTCATAGTCGAGCTGCTGGTTGCGGGGCAGGGCATTGTCGAAGTGGATATCCAGCAGGTGGATGAAGGCGTGCTGGCCGACCGGGACGACCTGGCAATCCACCGTGGCCTCGCTTGCCGGGAGGATGAATTCGGGTTGCAGCGGTTGGGTAGCGACCAGCCAGATGGCCAGGCGCTGGGGTTCCAGGCGGCGCAGTACCGGGCCGGCGAGTACGAGGGGCAAGGGGGTAGAGGAGGTCATCGACAGCTCGGGTGGCTTATCGGGCCCCTTCGCGGGTAAACCCGCTCCCACAAGTACAGCGCCAATTTCAGGCCTGTGGGTATGCGTGTGGGAGCGGGTTTACCCGCGAAGAGGCCCTGGAATTCAATTCACAACTAAAGCTTGGCAAAACAAAAACGGGCGGAAAATGCTGAACACTTCCCGCCCATCAGGCAAACCGGATATGTATCAGGCTTTTTCAGCCATCAACTTCTCCAGCTTCTCCTGGTCCCGGGCAAACTGGCGGATACCTTCGGCCAGCTTTTCGGTGCCCATGGCATCTTCGTTCATCGCCCAGCGGAACTGGCTTTCACTCAACTGCTGCTTGGCCTCACCGGCATTGCCCGGCTTGAGCACGCGCGGCAGTTCACCCTGATCGTCGCTCAGTTGCTGCAGCAGTTCGGGGCTGATGGTCAGGCGGTCGCAGCCGGCCAGTTGTTCGATCTGGCCGATGTTGCGGAAGCTGGCGCCCATCACCACGGTGTTGTAACCATTGGCCTTGTAGTAGTTGTAGATGCGCGTCACCGATTGCACGCCAGGGTCCTCGGCGCCCACGTAATCCGTGCCGGTGCTCTTTTTGTACCAGTCGTAGATACGACCCACGAACGGCGAAATCAGGAACACCCCGGCATCGGCACAGGCCTGGGCCTGGGCGAAGGAGAACAGCAGGGTGAGGTTGGTCTGGATGCCTTCCTTCTCCAGCTGCTCGGCAGCGCGGATGCCTTCCCAGGTGGAGGCCAGCTTGATCAGCACGCGGTCTTTGGAGACCCCGGCTGCGTCATACAGGCCGATCAGCTGGCGGGCTTTGTTCAGCAGCGCCGGTTCATCGAACGACAGGCGTGCATCCACCTCGGTCGAGATACGGCCGGGAATGACCTTGAGAATGCCCGAGCCCACGGCCACCGCGAACTTGTCGCAGGCCAGGTCGACATCGCCCTTGGCATCGGCCTTCACCTGCTTGAGCAGGTCGGCGTAGCCCGGGATGGCGGCAGCCTTGAGCAGCAGCGACGGGTTGGTGGTGGCATCGACCGGCTTCAGGCGGGTGATGGCATCCAGGTCCCCGGTGTCGGCGACCACGGTGGTGAACTGCTTCAGTTGTTCCAGCTTGGAAGTCATGGGCGTGCTCTGTCCTGTGCATTTACTCGACATTACCCGAGCCCCGACAGCCGCTCAAGGGCCTGTAGAAGCGGGCTTGCCCACGAAGGGCCGTACGTAAGGTGAAGATTCGAGTGCCCGGCTGCCTTGAGGTTCCACATACTCGTCTGAGCGGCCTTGTGTCGCGACAGGGCGCTCCTACAACGGCCGTGTCGCGTGCATGGGGTAGTATCACCGTCCTTGCAGCAACTCCACCGCCTGGTCAAACACTGCCAGCGGCTGCGCCGCCTTGTGAATGTCTGCCGACAGCAACTGACGGAAGCGCCGCGCCCCCTTGAACCCTTGGGCCAGCCCCAGAATATGCCGGGTAACGTGGTGCATCGCGCCGCCACTTTCCATGTGCGCCACAATATAGGGCCGCAATTGCGCCAGCACTTCGCTACGGCTGACCACCGGCGCATCGCTGCCAAACAGCCGCTGGTCCACCTCGGCCAGCAGGTAAGGGTTGTGATACGCCTCACGCCCGAGCATTACGCCATCGAAGGTTTCAAGGTGTGCCTGGCATTCTTCCAGGGTCTTGATCCCGCCGTTGAGCACGATCTCCAGGTCCGGGAAGTCTGCCTTCAACTGCGCTGCTACTTCATAGCGCAGGGGCGGAACCTCGCGGTTCTCCTTCGGCGACAGTCCTTCCAGAATCGCGATGCGCGCATGCACGGTAAAACTCCGGCAGCCGGCTTCGCGCACCTGGCCGACGAAGTCGCAGAGTTCGGCATAGCTGTCGCGGCCATTGATGCCGATGCGGTGCTTGACCGTCACCGGTGTCGATACCGCATCACGCATGGCTTTCACGCAATCGGCCACCAATGCCGGGTGAGCCATCAGGCAGGCACCGATCATGTTGTTCTGCACCCGGTCGCTCGGGCAGCCGACATTGAGGTTGACCTCGTCGTAGCCCGCGTCCTCGGCCAGGCGTGCGCAGGCGGCCAAATCGGTGGGCACGCTACCGCCCAGTTGCAGGGCCAGCGGGTGCTCGGAGGCATCGTGGCGCAGGAAACGGTGGGCGTCGTTGTGCAGCAGGGCACCGGTGGTGACCATTTCGGTGTAGAGCAAGGTTTGCTTGGAGAGCAGGCGCAGGAAGAAGCGGCAGTGGCGGTCTGTCCAGTCCATCATGGGTGCAACGCTGAAGCGGCGTGACGGCTCAGGGCGCGTGGTTGTTGGGCTAGAGCCTGTATTAGCGGTCATATCGTTCAACGTTTTCGGTACCGAATGCTGGATTTTAGGGCGTAGCAGCAAATTGCAGGGGCGGCATTAGCAAATGCTGGCAACAAAAAGGATCTGCGTTTGCCCGGGGTGTCGGCTAGTTTACCAAGAGAGCTTGGTATCCGTCTGGAAACAGGCCGAGTGTTCCGTCTGAGGCCCAATACATGCGTGTAGACGTTAGCTAAATGTGTCGGAACCGTCGCCGTGTCCCGATTTGTCTCCGCTGACAATGATGTTGTCCTTGCGCTAGGGCGCATCAAGCGGGCAGGCCAAGGCGCACGACCTCGGCACTGCCTACCGACCCGCCGCCGATACCCAGTTCGTCCGGCGCCAGCAGCGCTGGCTAGATAGACCCTGTCCCCGGCGTGGTGGCGCCGGGGCTTCGTGAGGTGCCAGGCAATTCCCTAGAAGCTGTACTTCACATTGACCATCAGGTTACGCGGCGCCCCCCAGAAAACCGTCCCGTAGTTGCCAATGCCACTGTAGTAGTGCTTGTCGAACAGGTTGTTGACGTTAAGGGTTGCCTTCAGATTGCGGGTAAAGTCATAGCCACCCACCAACCCCACCAGCGCATAGGACTTCTGTTCAAACTTGGCAGCCGGGTCGTCGATCGCGTACCAGTCCTCATCGCTTGGCTTGAAGAAGGTCGCACTCTGCCAATACGCATTGCCGCCCACGGTGAACTTGTGCCAATCGCCCTGCAGGCGGTAGTTGGTCGCCAGCTTGAGCAGATGCTGCGGTTGGTTGGTTGCCACGCGCTGGTCATCAGCATCGTGGGATTCGGCGAAGGTGTAGCCCGCCATCACTTGCAGGTCTTTCATCAGTTCGCCGTTTACTTCCAGCTCGACGCCGCGGGTGGTGACGCCTTGCGCCGCCCGGTAGGCGCTGCCGCCACTTGGCGTGGTGCCGCCGGTGAGCACAGCGAAGTTGTCCTGCTTCAGCTCGAACAGGGCCAGGCTGGCATTCAGGCGGTTTTCGAAGTAGGCGCCTTTGATACCGATTTCATAGCTTGCACCGGTAAGTGGGTCGATAGGCTTGCCGTCCGCGCCGAGGCTATACGCCTGGGGTTTGAACACGTCGGTGTAGCTGGCATACACGGTGTGGTACCGGTCCAGGTCGTAGGTGACGCCAGCGTAAGGCACGATTTCGCTGGAGTTGGTGGCGCTGGCCGGGAGGCGGCGACCGATGGCGTTGATCGTGTCGATGTCCCATTTGTAGTCGACGATCCGTGCCCCCAGGATAACGGCCAGCGCGTCGGTAGGTTTCAGGATGGTTGCCGCAAAGCCCACCTTCTGCCGCGCCTCGATATCGAAGGTGGACCACCATTCGAAGTTGGTTGGGGTATCGCCGTAGCCGTCCCACTGGAATACATCGTCGATGACGCCATTGGTCACACCATCATCACGCTTGGAGGTTGATTTGGTGTGGGCGATGCTGTAGCCGAACACGGCTTCATGCACGCGCCCACCCAGCGAGAACGGGCCGCGAGCATACAGGTCCAGGCCTTTTTCCTTGCTGGTGGTGTTGAATTTGCTCGCGGTGCCGTTGTTGTTCACGGCGCCGGTTTCGGGGTCGATGTTGCCGCCGACAAAGCCATGAGAAATGCTGCCGTCTGCCTGAATCGCCTCGCTGCTGATGCCCGAGATCAGCTCGCGCGAGCGGTAATCACGGCTGCTGAGTACGCCCTTGAGTACCCAGTCGTTATCGAAGGTGTGGGCAAGTTCTGCAAAGGCGCGCTGGGTTTCCTGATTGCGCCAGGTCCAGCGGTCGGCGGCGTTGGTATCACGGTCGAACTTGACCGTACGGCCATCGAGAAAGAACGCGGGCAGTGCGCCGGTGGTGCTGCCGTTGTCGTAGTTTTTCTGCACGTCGTAGCCAAGCGTGAACAAGGTGTTCTCGCTGAGGTCGGCTTCCAGCACGCCATAGAAGGTGTTCTGCTCGCCGGTCAGGTACTCGACGTAACTGTGCCGGGATTGGGTGCCAGCGACCATGCGGCCACGGACATTACCGCTGTCGGTCAACGGGCCGGCAAGGTCGAAGTCGGCCTGGTATTTGTCCCAGGACCCGGCGCCTGCGCCGATACGGCCCTGCAGTGCGGCAGTGGGGCGCTTGCGCACCAGGTTGATGACCCCAGAGGGGTTGCCGGCGCCGTTGACCAGGCCGGTTGCGCCCTTCAGTACTTCGACCCGGTCATAGACCAGGCTGTTGCCGATGCTGTAGTTGTCGCGCAATGAGCCGCCGTCGGAGGACAGGCTGGGCACGCCATCGAACTGGTAGTTATCCAGCTTGAAACCGCGCGAGTAGAAGGTAAAGGCTTCGGAGCTTTCCTGGTTGACCGTGACACCGGGCGTTTGCTTCAGCACTTCGGAAACACTTTGCAGGTTCTGGTCGTCCATCTGTTGGCGGGTGACCACGCTGATCGACTGCGGGGTTTTGCGCAGGCTCAGGTTCAGGCGTGTGGCGGCGGCCGTTTCGCCGGTGGTGTAGGAGCCGCTTCCCTCGGTGGTCAGGCCCAAACCTTCACCCGTGATGCTGGTTGCGCCCAGTTGCAGTGCCGAACCAGCATCAACCTGGCTCACCAGCACATAGTCGTTGCCCACCCGCTGGGCCTGCAGCCCACTACCGGCCAGCAGTAGGGCAAACCCCTGTTCGATATTGAAGCGGCCGTGCAGCCCGCTGCTCTGCCGACCCTGGGTCAGCGCCGCATCGAACGACAGCAGCACCCCGGCCTCGCGGGCGAAGCGGTTCAAAGTCGTCATCAACGGCCCTGGGGCGATATCGTAGACGCGGCTGGCCTGTTGCGCTTGGGCCTGGGCGCTCGTCGACAGCAGCGGGGCCAGCAGCCCGGTATGCAGTGCGATGGCGCTGCCAAGCAGCAGGGACGTGAGGTGTTTTCGGCGCGGGTATGGGCAGCTTGTTGTTATAGGCATGACAGCTCCTTCAAATGCCTGTTTGGGCGGTTTGCAGGAGAGCTCGAACGAGAGAGGCCAATCCGACAATGCGGCTGATAATATTTTCACCCGACGCCATTACGTGGCAGGCATCAGCCTGACCCAGTAGCGCGTCCAGGTGCTGATCTTCAGTTGTAGCGCCTCGGCGATCGCCACCAGGGCGCGGTCGGTGTCGTCCAGTGGATACACCCCAGCCAGGCGCAGCCCGGCCACGTCGTCACTGCAACTCAGCACGCCGGGGCGGTAGCGCTGCAGTTCGGCCAAGGCGCGGCGCAGCGGCCAGCCGTCGAGCACCAGCTGCCCCTCGCGCCACGCGGTGCGAGCCAGGTCGGCTGGGCGTGGCTCGGGCAGCGGGCCGTTGTCGAAGGCCAGGGCCATCCCTGCGTCAACCCGCACCTCGCGGGCGCTCGCAGCGTTGCGCACCGCAACGGCGTGTTCGATAACGGACAGCTCGGTGCAGTCGGCACGCAGGCGCACGGTGAAATCAGTGCCCAGGGCACGCATCTCGCCATGCACCGTGCGCACGCGCAGCGGACGCGGGTCGCTGGCAGTGCGTATGGCGATTTCTCCCTCGACCAGGACGATCAGGCGTTGCTCTGTGCTATAGCGGATATCGACGACAGAGGCGGTATTGAGCGTCAGCCGCGTGCCGTCCTGCAGGGTCAGGCTGCGGCGTTCGCCGGTCGCCGTACGCACATCGGCCAACCAGACAGGGGCGTTGCGGTAGCCCGTCCAGGCTACCCCAGCCAGCCCCATACCCAGCACCAGCGTCTTGAGCACCGTACGCCGTCCCGTCCCGATCTGGCCTGCGGCAAGGGTGTGCCTTGCCAGCGGGCCATGCACGCCGGCCAGGCCTGCCTGCAACTGCTCCAGGCGCCCCCAGGCCCAACCGTGCAAGGGTGACTGCTCGAGCCAGGCTTGCCACTGTGCCCGGTTTTGCGGGCAGTCAGGTGCGGCGAGAAAGCGCGCATGCCAGTGTGCCGCTTCGCGCAGGGCCTGGCGCTGGTCGGAGGGGCTCACAGTTGCGCATCGAAAGCGAACAGCAGGCAACGTTCGGTGGCCTTGGCCATGTACTTCGTCACCGAACTGACAGACACACCGAGGCGCTGTGCGACCTCTGGGTAGGTCAGGCCATCCAGTTGCACGTACAGGAAGGTATCGCGCACTTTCTGGCCCAGCCCGTCGAGCATGGCGTTCAATTGCATCAAGGTTTCCAGCATCAGCAGGCGCTGCTCGGGCGAGCACTCTTCGAGTACCGGCTGGCTGCCGAGGAACTCCAAGTAGGCTTGCTCAAGGTTGCGTCGGCGCAGCTGGTCGATCATCACCCGCCGCGCTACGGTGGCCAGAAAGCTGCGAGGCTCTGCCAACGGCTGGCGTAGCGCGCTGCTGATCAGACGCAGAAAGGTGTCCTGGGTAATATCGGCCGCCCGGTCTGCATTACCCAGGCGCCGGCGAATCCAGCCTTGCAGCCATTGGCTGTGGTCGCGGTACAGGGCATGCATCTCATCATGCCGGGCTGATGCGGGCGGCTGCGGGTAGGGCACCTGGATCTTCCTGATTATAAAGTGCGGATAAGAATTGATCGCAATTATAGGGCTATCAGGATGCTTTGCAATGTCAGTGATTTTGAGGAGCTGAGCTGCAGGGCCCGTACCAAGGGGCAGCAGAATCAACGTGCAGGTGTTGCTGCTTCTTGGGCAGGAATGGCGTATCAAGCGTGCCCAGGGCTATCGAAACCCAGTCGGCAAACTCACCTTCGGAGCGTGACCAGAACAAGGTCGAGCCGCACTCTACGCAAAATTCCCGCATCACCCTCGGCGAAGACGCATAGGTCTTGATACTGGTGGCGCCACGAAGGATACGCAGCATGCTGCGCGGAACACTGCCGTATGAAGCGAATGCTGCCCCGTGCCCTTTGCGGCATTGGCTGCAATGGCAGTGGCTCACAGCTTTTGGCGGGGTAAGCAGCAGGTAACTGACCGCTGCGCACAAGCAGCTTCCTTGGTATGCCTCTTTCACTGGCGCTTCCGTGCAGGTGGAAAACGCCAGCGTAACCGCCCCGGCGAGATCAGTCGACCGTGGCACGCCTGCACACCTGCTTCGGTGTCCGCACGGTATCGATAACGAGCATGCAAAATTATTTTTCAGCCGGTGCATCCAGAACGGCACCCGATGGGTAGTTCTTATCAGGCAGTCGATGATTGCCTGACCCCAGACCCTTACGGAGTTCGCCCCATGATCATCAAGCCCGCTTTCTCCCTGCTCGCTGCCTGCCTCGTACTTGCATCTGGCGCCGCCCATGCCCAGTCGGGCGTCCCGGACGCAATCAAGGTTCCCGACGGCCACGCCATCATGCTGGAAACCGTCGGTGTCGGTGAGATCACCTACGAATGCCGCGACAAGGCCAGTGCGCCAGGCCAGATGGAGTGGGTTTTCGTCGGCCCCAAGGCGGTCCTGAACGATCGTAGCGGCAAGCCTGTGGGTGACTATTTTGGTCCTCCGGCCACCTGGCAGGCCAAGGACGGTTCGAAAGTGACCGGTACCCAGCTTGCCGTAGCCCCGGCCGCCAAAGGGGACATTCCGTATCAACTGGTCAAGGCCAACCCTGCCGAGGGCAAGGGTGCAATGCAAGGGGTCAGTTACATCCAGCGCGTGGCGACGCGCGGGGGAGTAGCGCCTTCGATGGACTGCACAGCGCAGAGCAAAGGGGCGCAGCAGGTCGTCAAGTACCAGGCGGACTACGTGTTCTGGTCAGCCAAATGATCAGGGCTTGAGCAGCACACCAGCGATTGATCATCTACGCTGCTGGAGGTGCCCCAAGCTGGTAAGCCAGGGCACCGTCCAGGTTTCATGACGAAGGAACGACCCCATTTTGAATTCGCCTGTGCTTCCCTTTGATTTCGAGGGCTGTCTTGCTGCTTGTGCTCAAGGAGACCGCCACGCCTTGCAGGCGCTCTATGAGCAGGAGGGGGGCCGTTTACTGGGTGTGGCGCGGCGCATTGCCCGCGACCAGGCGAGCGCGGAGGATATCGTTCACGATGCCTTTGTCCGTATCTGGACACATGCAGCCAGCTATGACCCATCGCGCGGGTCTGCCCGGGGCTGGGTCTACAGCATCACCCGTCACCTGGCGCTGAACTGCGTGCGAGACAGCCGCTGGGAAACCGAGCTGGACGAGCCTGGCATGATCGCAACTGCAAGCCCGGAATTGGACGACCTGCAACTGTGGTCAGGCTCGGCGAAAATCTATCGCTGCCTTGAGCGACTGCAACCCGCTCCCCGGCGCTGCATCCTGCACGCGTATGTGGACGGTTGCAGCAATGCCGAAATCGCAACCCTGCTGGGGGCGCCGCTGGGCACTGTGAAGGCATGGATCAAGCGAAGCCTGAAGGCCCTGCGAGAGTGCATGACATGAAGCCGACCCCTGGTGATGACAGCGCCGAGCAGCTGGACGACCTTGCAGCCGAGTACGTACTGGGCACCTTGAGCGGCGAACAGCGTGCTGCCATGCAGGTGCGGTTGGCGTCGGAGCCGGCCGTACGTGCCGCAGTGGACGCATGGGAGGCCCGCCTGCTCGAACTGGCTACGCGGGTTGAGCCCGTCACGCCAAGCCGCCGCCTGTGGGGCCGAATCGAGCGAAGCCTGGCGCAGGCCAACCCGCCCAGGCGCCAACGCACTGCCGGTTGGCAGCGCCTTGGACTGTGGCAGGGGCTGAGCGCTGCGGGGCTTGCGGCGAGCTTGCTGCTGGCCTTTGCGCTATTGACCAAGGCGCCACCTGTGACCACCTACATGGTGGTGCTGGTAGCGCCGTCGGGCCAGGCCCCGGGGTGGGTCGTGCAAGCCAACGATGCGAGCATGATCGAACTGATCCCGCTTGGCCTGGACGATGTGCCCGAAGGCATGACCTTGCAGTTCTGGACCAAGGGCGAGCAGTGGCGCGCACCTGTTTCGTTGGGGCTGGTCAAACCTGGCGAGCAGTACCGCGTGCCGTTGAGGCGTTTGCCTGAGCTTGAGCCCAACCAGTTGTTCGAGCTGACCCTTGAGAAGGCGGGGGGCTCACCCACGGGTGCACCAACGGGCCCAGTGAAGTTCATTGGCCGCGCGGTGAAGGTAATATGAGCCAGACAGGGCACAGGTGATACGCAGTGGCTTGGCCGACCGATGATTCCAGGTTTAAAGTCAACTCAAGGTCGCTAGCATTTTCCAAGTGGGCTACGAGGATAGGTGAACTGGCGAAGATCAGCGGGCGCGCTGATCCTGCAACAGCTCTCCATGGCCGTGCGTACTCGCCAGTATCGGAGATGGATAGAAAAGGCTTCGCGTAATGGCCTGGGAGACGCAGGGTGAGGCTGCGATAGGAATCTCCCCGATGGCCTCAAAATGCGACTGACCGACGATGCTCAGCCGTTGCCACCACCCTGCCGCGCTTGAGCACCATAAGCCGTGTCGGCAGGTCGAGAATGACATCGGCCACAGCACGGCAATCCATCATCACCAGGTCGGCATCATTGCCCACCGCCAAACCGTAGTGTTTCAAGCCCAAGGCTTTGGCAGGGTTTGTCGTGAGCATCGACAACACGGTGGCTTGATCATCCGCGCCGCCCAAGTGGCACGCGGGAATGGCCATTTGTGCAATGTGCAGCAGGTCGCCTGTGCCATACGGGGTGAAGGCGTTCCGGATGTTGTTGGTGGCCAGGCAAACCGTCACACCGCCGTCGCGCAGCGCACGTACAGGTGTCAGGGTGCGCCTTACATTGTGACTGTCACCCCGGGCTCCCAGGTGCAGGTCGGTGGCAGGCAGGCACATCACGCTGATGTCGGCCTCGCGTAGCAACGCAATGACCTGCGCCTGTCGCGCAGGCGAGACGGCGGCCAGGCTGGTCAGATGCCCCACGCAGACCCGCCCCTGGTAGCCTTCGGCAATGGTTCGACGTGCCACGTATTCAATGGTCATGTGCTCGGCGTCATCGGCGAAATCCTGGTGCAAGTCGATGTCTTTGCCATAGCGCTTGGCCAAATCAAAGACGAAATCAATGTGCTCCAGCGGTGACTCGTCGTTGTAGGGAATGCCGCCCACCACATCGGCCCCCATCTCCATTGCCTGGGTCATCATGGCCTGCATGCCAGGCAGCTTGAGAATGCCTTCTTGCGGAAAGGCTACGACCTGGATGTCGATCACCTCGCGGAACTGCTCGCGCAACTCCAGCACCACTTCGAGCCCCGTGAAGCCCTGGGCGGGGTCGAATTCGGCGTGGGCACGCACGTGCGTGGTACCGGCCTGCACCAGTGCGCGCAGTACCTGGATCGAACGTTCGCGGATATCTTCACGGGTCAGTGTGGGCTTCAGTTCGGCAGTGACGGCTATCGCTTCCTTCAAGGTGCCGGAGCGATTGGCTTTGCGCTGCATGACGTAAGCTTTTTCAAGGTGCAGGTGGCCTTCGACAAACCCGGCAACCAGCACTTTGCCGTGGCCTTGCACTTCGTGCTCTGCCGTGGTGTCGATGTGTTGCGCGATCTCGGCGATTTTGCCTGCTCGCACAGCCACATCTACCAGTGGCTGGGCATCGTCAATGCGTACACTTCGAAATATCAGGTCCATCAACTTCAGTCCTCATAGTGAGTGCTGTTGCGCTACGAAGGCCGGGCTCAATTATTCGAGCAACCATTGCCCATCACGCGGTACTCAAGCACATGCTCTTTGCCTTGGGAGTCTTCGTACGTCATGCGAGCAGGCACTACCTGGCAAACATCCGGCACTTCGCTTATGGAAATGACGCGAGCGATATCGAGGTGCTGGCCATAGCTGTACTGTTCAACCGGCAGCGGGTCGACCTGTTGCTCAACGCCGGCAGCCATGGCCACGTTGCACAGCCCGCTTAGTATCAATGCGAACAACGCTTTCAATTTGATCACCTTCAGGTTGTGGCTCGGCCGCAAAATTGCGGCCGAACTCATGTGTCAGCCAAATCAGAACGGTTTGGTGGGCAGGTATTTGCCATCCAGGGTGATTACCGCGCGCGAGCCACCCTCGGGGTCTTCGACTTTCTTGATGTCCAGCTTGAAATTGATGGCACTGATGATGCCGTCGCCGAACTTTTCATGAACAAGCGCCTTCAAGGTGGTGCCGTACACTTGCAACATCTCGTAAAAGCGGTAGATGGTGGGGTCGGTCGGGATACCGTTTTGAATGCTGCCGCGCAGTGGCACTGTCTGCAGCAGTGCGATGGCGTCCGCGTCGAGGCCGAGCTTGTCGCCCACCACCTGGGCAGCGCTCGCTGGCAGCGGGTGCTGGCCCAACAGTGCAGCGGTGACGAACGCTTCGGACAAGCCGGTGCCCTCGGTGATCTGGGAGAACGACAGGTCTTTGCGGGCTTTGGCCAGAAGGATGACTTCGCTCAGGGCAAGGCGGGCGTTCTGGTTGATTTGCGATTGGATCATGGTGTTTCTCCTTGGTTGAAAGATGTTCAGGCAACACGCTTGGGTTGATGGGAAACGGCGTGTACTTCGGGGTTGTGGGCGAGGGATACGAAGGTGCCGGTACTGCCATCGAAGGCCTCGATCAGCCCGCTTTCGATGTCGTAGATCCAGCCATGCAATGTCACGCGGCCTTCTTCCAAGGCCAGGCGCACCGAGGGGTGGGTCTGGATGTTGGCAAGCTGGGCGATCACGTTTTCGCGCACCATGGCTTCGACTTTGGCCTGCGGGCCGAAATGGTTGCGGGCTTCGTTTACCACGCGGGCCGAGTCGGCGTAGCGCAGCCAACCGGCCACTGCGGGCATGTGGTCCAGGCATTTGCAGGTGGCGATGGCCGTCATGGCACCGCAGTCGGAGTGGCCGCAGATGACGATGTCAGAAACCTGCAAGGCCGCCACGGCGTATTCGACCGAGGCCGATACACCTCCAGGCTCGGGGCCGTAGGACGGCACGATGTTGCCTGCATTGCGGATGACGAACAGGTCTCCGGGTTCGCGCTGGGTGACCAGCTCGGGCACCAGGCGGCTGTCGGAGCATGAGATGAACAGTGCACGTGGGCTTTGCTGGCTGGCCAAATCCTTGAACAGTTTGACGCGCTCGGGGTAGGCCTCTTTCTGGAACTTCAGAAACCCGTCGATGATGTCTTTCATGGTTGACTCCTTGAATGACGCGATGTGTTGAAGCAAAGGTTACGCAGCCCCTTCAATAAGGTAAAAGTCTGATTTATGATCTGGACCATCAGATAATCTTATAGGTGCGTTCATGCTTGCCCGGCACATCCAGTACTTCATCGCAGTGGCAAATCACCGCAGTTTCACGCGCGCCGCAGCGGCCTTGCATGTGTCTCAGCCGGCCTTGTCGCAGCAGGTCCGGCAGCTGGAAGAGAGTCTTGGCACACTGTTGTTCGATCGCTCTGGCCGGACCACGCGCTTGACGGATGCCGGCGAGGTTTACCTGCGTTATGCCAAGCGAGCTGCGCAGGAACTGCAGGAAGCAAAACGAGCGATTGATGACCTCGGCGATCTGAGTCGCGGGTCACTTCGGGTGGGGGTAACACCAACATTCACCAGCTACCTCGTTGGCCCGCTGGTTGAAGCGTTCTATGGGCGGTACCCGAACATCACGCTGGTGGTGCGTGAGATCGCTCAAGAGGCGATGGAAGAACTGTTGTTGGCCGACGAGGTTGATGTGGGCATTGCGTTCGACAACGGCCATCATCTGGACCTGGAGGCCCAAGCGCTACTGGTCGAAACCCTCGCGCTGGTGGTCGGCAAGCATCATCCTCTAGCCACGACGGGCAGTATTGGCCTGGAGGCGTTGAACTCAGAATCGTTGATACTCTTGAGCGCCGAATTCGCCACGCGTGAGCAGATCGACAGCTACTGCCGCCAACACAACATTCGCCCTCACGTACAAGTGGAAGCCAATACCATCAGTGCGCTTATCGAAGTGGTCAGCAGGACCACGCTCTCGACCTTGTTGCCGGCCACCATCGCCCAGGCTCACGAGCAGCTGGTCGCTATCGAGCTAGACCGGCAGCGCCTGCAACGCACTGCTGTTCTGATGCAACGAAAAGGGGTTTACCAAACGGCTGCAGCCAGGGCCTTTGTCGAATTGGCGATGAAAGTGGCCAAGCAACTTGAGTCGCCAGGCCGCTCCGTTCAGCGGATGTAAAAGGGTGCCGTTGGCCGCTATCGACCCTTGAAAAGGCTGAAAAATAATCCGGCATGGCGTCAGGCGCGGGCATTCTGTTCCACGTCGCAGCCGCTTCGTTAGGGTTGCGCCTTCTGATGCAAACCGCGGTGGCCGCTTTCTCGGTGATCAAGCTCTGCCGGCTATCTGCTCTGGCTCGGGGAAAGCGGCGGAGCTTCGAATGAGCCCCGCGTTGTCATCAAGAAACTGAAGGATCGTTGGCCAGCTTCGCATGGGTGGCCAGTTCTTCAGTGATGAAGGCCGAAATCATTGCCCGGTAGACCTGCTCTACGACCTCAGCCGAGGCACCATTCTCGGCAGCCATTTCACGAACCTTTCTTATCACTTGCTCGACCCGAGCAGGCGCACGCACATCATCGGTGGTTTTCTTGAAGGCAGCCGCTTGGGTCACAAGCCGGCCCCGTTTGGCGAGAAGCGAAACAAGGTTGCGGTCGATTTCATCGATCCCTTGGCGGACTTCGTCCAGAGAGGTGCAACGTACGTCCATGTGCCTGACTTCCTTTTCATGAGCCTACGTTTGGTTAGGGCAGGCAGTTGCTGGTGGTTTGGGGCTGTATTGTAGCCTCTGGTGAATGTCCGCAACGGGCCGGTTAGCGCCTCTGGATTGGGTTGACCATCCTTGTCCTACCTCACATGGAGGACAAGCCATGAACGCCATTACGACCAGCAACCATCAGCCTTGGAACAAAGCAAAATTGGTCGGGCAGAAAGCTCCGCTCCGACTGAAAGATATCTGGGCCATTCGGGTAAGGCTCCAAATCGCGGAGGAAACTCGTGATTTAGCCCTTTTCGATCTGGCCATCGATAGCCAAGCTACGAGCCTGCGATCTGACCAAGCTTCGCGTACGCGACGTTGCTCATGGGGAGCACGTGTCATCGCGGGCGATAGTGATTCAGCAGAAAACCCAACGTCCCGTACAGTTTGAAATTACAGAGCAAACGCGGCTGGCCCTACAGGCCTGGATACATCAAGCCCAACTCCACAGCGAGGATTGTCTTTTCCCAAGCCGGCTACACGCCTCAGCGCATCTCTCCAACCGGCAGTACGCCCGAATCGTCAAAGCGTGGATAAAGTCTATTGGGCTAGATCCTGCTATGTACGGCACCCACACGATGAGACGTACAAAGGCATCGCTGATCTATTGCAGGACAAAGAACCTGAGAGCAGTTCAGCTCCTGCTCGGCCATACAAAGCTTGAAAGCACGGTGCGATACCTGGGCATTGAAGTCGATGACGCATTGGAGATGGCAGAGCAGACGGAGGTCTGACAGCGTCCAGCGACGGTCGAGGAATGACCGTCGCGATTCGACCCATATCTGCCGCTCACGGACGGTCACGTCCGGCCCGGGAAGTATCTATCCGTGAGCTTTCTTAACCACTTCAAGCTTACATGCGCCCTTTGCACGGCAGCCATTTTTCAGGCCGCGATTGTCAGTAATCTTAGTTGCGCGAGAGTAAATCAGGCGATTTACCGGCTGCCATCTGATAGTCGAAACTCTACTGTGAGGTGACTGACTTCGTGAACAGGTTTGAGCCGCTCACGAATGCTGTCGGCGTTCGCAGTGGCGTCGCCAAGGACGCTGACGATGGCAGCATGGGCTTGTGGCCCAACCCGCCAGACGTGCAGGTCCGTAATGGAGGCATCTCCCGGCTTCTCAACCAGTTCGCGAATTTCCTCGGCAACGTGCATATCTGTCTGGTCCAGCAGTACCCCAGCTGTAATCCCCATCAAGCTCCAGGCCCAACGTGCGATGACAATGGCGCCTACGATGCCCATGGCCGGGTCCAGCCACACCCAGCCGAGATATCGCCCGGCGAGCAGTGCAATTATGGCCAGCACCGAAGTGAGTGCGTCAGCGATGACATGGACGTAGGCCGACTTCAGGTTGTTGTCATGGCCGTGATGGGCATGGCCGTGATCATCATGATCGTGCCCATGACTGTGCCCGTGACCCAGCAACAGCGCACTGACGAGGTTGACGACCAGGCCGACAACTGCGATGAGCGTAGCAGTACCGAACTGAACATCTGTTGGCTGCAAGAGGCGCATGACAGACTCAACTCCGATGCCCAGGGCGACCAGGCCGAGAATCAGTGCCGAGGCGAACCCGCCCAGGTCACCAACCTTGCCGGTGCCGAAACTGTAGCGCTGGCTGGATGCATGACGTCTTGCGTATCTGTAAGCGACTGCGGCGATGCCCAGCGCCCCGGCGTGGGTTGCCATGTGAAAGCCGTCGGCGAGCAACGCCATCGAGCCTGTGAGATAGCCGGCGGTGATCTCGCCAATCATCATCACAACAGTCAGGGCCACAACCCAAAGCGTACGCTTGGCATTTTCGTCGTGGGCCGAGCCAAGGAACATGTGGTCGTGTGTGTGGTTGATGTTGATGCTGTTCATGGACGTGTTCACTTGGAGTAGCGTCGGATGGCTTCCAGTAGCTCTTCGACACCCTTGCTACGCTCTTCTTCGCTGAGTGCTGGGTTAGCGACATGCTCCCGTGCATGGTCCTCGATGATTTCCTCCATCAAGCCATTGATGGCTCCGCGAGTAGCGGCAACAAGGTGAAGTGTTTTGGCGCAATCGTGGTCTGATTCCAATGCCCGTTCAACGGCTTGGATTTGCCCGGCGATGCGTTTTACGCGCTTGAGAAGATCGTCTTTGTTTGCTGCGATATGACCCATGGGATACCCCCTATACCTATCTACGCCTATGATAGGCATACCCCCTATACCTATGCAAGGTCGTTGCCCGAAACCCCAGGCAGGTAAAGTCAGATAAGAGCTAGAGGGAACGGGTATCTGTTTGTACCGACAGCTGTTCTCCGCAAAGGGCAGCTTCGGGTCGATAGCAGTCTGCGATCGGCTGACTTCAACCCTGAGCGGGCACCATCTGCATCGGGGCCGCTTCGCGCCCCATCGCCGACAAGCCCGGCTCCCACTGGTACAGTGCTGGCCTGAAAGCTGGTGACACCCCTGCGAAAGCCAGAGGCCAGCACAGTACTTCCAGGTCACCGACGCCGTCAGGTTGCTCGGGGCGCTGTAACTGGCAGGCGTGAACCAGGCATGCCAGTCGTGCATCTATTGTCGCGTCTATTTCAGAAGCTGTACCGGGCAGTGACAGTGAAGTTACGCAGATCACCATAGACGTCGTACGGGCTCCAGGTGTTGTTGCTGGCGATTCCCTGGTAGTACTTCTTGTCAAACACGTTGTTCACGTTCAACCGCGTGTCGAGCTTCTCGCTAACCTTGTAGCCCACCATCAACCCGTATACCGCGTAAGCACCTTGGTCGATGTGATAATTGCCGAACGCATTGGAACCTTTGTTGAAGATGCTGCTCTGGGCATAGACGTTGCCGCCGACACGCCATTTGTGCAACTCGCCCGGCAAGGTGTAGGTGGTGCTGAGCTTGAACAGGTGTTCGGGCAGGTCGGTGTCGAACTTCGTGCCCTCTTTGGTTTTGTCGGCGTCCTTGCGGTATTGGGTCTGCGAGTAGGTGTAGCCAGCGCCCACCTGCCAGTTCGGGGTCAATGCCCCCATCAACTCCAGGTCGATACCCTGGGTACGCACCTTGCCGGAGGCTTCGTAGCAGGTAAAGTTGGTGCAACCGGCCTGGTCGGTAGTTTCCGCCGCGCGATTTTCCTGATCGATCTGGAAGACAGCCACGCTGGCATTGAGCGCGCCGTCGAAGTACTCACCCTTGATACCTATTTCGTAGTTCTTGCCTTCGATCGGGCGGATGATCGAGGCATCTCGGGCCAGTTCCGACTGGGGCATGAAGATATCGGTGTAGCTTGCGTAGACCGAGTGATGGTCATCGAGGTCGTAGATCACGCCGGCGTAACGGGTAACGTTACGGGTTACCTTGTAGTCGGCATTGGTGTAGTAGCCATCATTGATCTCGCTGTACACCGACTGGTTGTCATACCAGTCCAAACGCGCGCCAACGATCAGCTTGAGCGGGTCGGCCAGGTTGATCCGGGTGGTGGCATAAACCCCTTCCTGCTCGACGTGCTCGCTGAGGGTGTAGATGTCGGCCACAGAAGGCTTGCTCACACCACTTGGGTTGACGCTGAACAGATCGTCGACCGGCAGGAACACGGTACCGCCGTGGGCGCTGGTCTTGACTTCACGCTTGCTGGCACCGACCACCAGCTCATGCTGGCGCTCGAGCAACTTGAACGGGCCACTGGCGTACACATCGTAGGTGGACTGGTCATAGTCACGCCGCTGGTTGAACACCCGCTGGCGGAGAACTTCTGCAGCCGGCGTGCCGGTGCGCTCGAACACCGCCCCTTGCATGGCAAAGTCCGACCAGCTCTTGGAAGCGGCCAGGTGCAGGCGCCAGTCGTTGCCAAAGCGGTGGTCGAGCTCGGCGAAAGCCGTGGTGTTGTCGATGTCCTGATAGCTCCAGTCGTAACCAACGTTAGTGGAGCGGGAGTAACCGACGTGGCTGCCATCACGGTTGACCGGCAGGCCACCCCAGTTGATGTTGTTATTGTCGTTCTGGTTGGAGGCACCCAGGCTCAGGGTGGTGCTGTCGGTCAGGTCGAACTCGGTGATGCCATAGAACAGGCCACGCTCGCGACCCGCGTAGTCCTGGTAGCTGTCCTTGTCGTGGTAGGCGCCCACGAAACGCCCGCGCACGCTGGCGCTGTCACTGAGCGGGCCACTGAGGTCCAGCTCGCCGCGGTAGTTGTCCCAACTGCCGGCGGAACCTGTGACGCTGCCCTGGAACTGCTGGGTGGGCCGTTTGCGCACCATGTTGATCGCCGCCGACGGGTTGCCTGCACCCTGCATCATGCCCGTGGCACCGCGCACGATTTCGACCCGGTCATACGGGGCCATATCGGCTGCGGCGACCCAGTCGGCGTTGTAGGTTGTCGGCAAGCCGTCGAACATCAGGTTGGTGACGGGAAAGCCACGCGAGAAATACTCGCTGTTGGCTGGGCGTGCTGCCGACATCCGCAGGCCGGGGGTGGCCTGCACCACGTCATCGAGGCTGCGCATGGCCTGGTCGTCCATCCGTTGCCGGGTGATGACCGTTACCGACTGCGGCGTTTCGCGTATGGACAAAGGCAGCTTGGTGGCGCTCTGCATGGCGCTGGAGGTGTATGAACCAGTGCCTTCGGTGGTACTGCCAAGAGCCTGCCCGGTGATGCTGGTGGCCCCCAGCACCACCGCGCCATCGCCACCGTCAACCAGCAAATAGATGCCGTTGGCCTGGCGCACTGCCTGCAGGTTGCTACCAGCAAGCAGCGTGGCAAAACCGCCCGCGACGCTGTAGCTGCCCCTGAGCCCAGCGGAGCGGCGGCCCTCGGTACTGGCACCGTCGAACGACAGTGTAACGCCCGCGGCGCTGGCGAATTGACCCAAGGTTTCGGTCAGCGAACCCGGTGCAATATCGTAGCTGCGGGTTTGCTCCTGGGCCGCCGATGCGGCAACGGCATTGCCCCCTGCCATGTACATTGCGCCCAAAGCCAGGTGTACGGCCAATGCCAATGCTGGATGCGACTGTCGCGTGTTGCTCATGTTTCCCTCCCCAGGAACATTCGATTGAACATGTGGGAGGAAAAGCCGAACGAGCTGCCAGCAAAGTGCAAGGTGGCGAACATTTTTTTCCGCGTGCGGCGGTCAGCTGCCTGGCAACACGGTCACCCAGTAACGCGTGCGCCGATGCACCTTGAGCGGGAATGCACTTTCCAGCGCGGTCAGCGCCAGGTCGGTGTCGGCGATCGGGAACGCGCCGGAGATCTTCATGCGCGCTACGCCAGGGTCGCAGCTCAACAAGCCGGGCCGGTAGCGCGACAAATCCGCCAACAGCTCAACCAGCGGGGTGTCGATGGCCACGACGCTGCCTTGCGCCCAGGCAGCGACGCTGGCGTCATTGGCACGCAGCGGGCCAATGCCCTGGGCGTTGAACGTTGCGCGCTGGCCGGCTACCAGGCGCATTTCGTAAAACCTGCCGACAGAAACCTCGACAGCTTTCTCCAGCACGGCCACTTCGCTGCGGTGGTCGTCGACACTGACCTGAAACTGCGTGCCTAGGGCGAACACACGGCCATCGCGGGTGTCGACCATGAACGGCCGGGCAGCGTGATCGCGTGCAGTGGTGATCAGCACCTGGCCGCGCCGCAACAGCAAACGCCGTTGCTGGCCATCGAAAAACGCGTCCACTGCCGTGTCGGTGTCCATCAGCATCCGACTGCCATCGGCGAGTTGCACCGTGCGCTGATCACCGACACCCGTACGATAGTCGGCGGCCCAGACCTGCCGGGTTTCGCTGCGCCAGCCGACACCACCGAGCACACCACCACCCAACAGCACGGCCAGCCCATACAATACCTGGCGGCGGGCCTGCCCTGCGCCGAGCAAGGTCGAAGCGGCGAGGCGCCCAGGCAAGCCGGCAAAGCGGTCGCTGACCGCCAGCATCCTCTGCCACGCCTCACGGTGCAGCGGGTCGCTGTCGTACCAGCCCTGCCAGCGCGCTTGCTCCTCTGTGCTGGCCGACTGGGTGGACAACTGCGCATACCAGCGTGCCGCCTCGCGAACGGCCTGGCGCTGGGCGGCGCTTGGCGCGCTGCTCACTGGTCGTGCTCCCACTGCATCAGGCAGACATGCTCCATGGCCTTGGCCATGTGGTTGTTCACCGTGCGCAACGAGATGCCCAGGCGCTGGGCGATCTGCGCATAGGGCAGGCCCTCGAGTTGCGCCAGCACGAACACCTCGCGCACCTTGGCGCCGAGGCCGGCGAGCATGCGGTCGAGCTCGATCAGGGTTTGGAACATCATCACCTGGGCTTCGGAGCTGGGCACGTGGGTCTCAGGCGAAGCGGCCAGTGCTTCGAGGTAAGCCTGCTCCAACGAGCGACGGCGATACAGGTCGATCATCAAGCCTTTGGCCACCTTCGACAGGTAGTGCCGGGGGGCGCGGATCTCATCGGCGGTACGCGCCTTGAGTACCTTGAGGAACGTATCCTGCACCAGGTCCGCAGCATCGCAGTGGTTGCCCATACGCTTGCGCAACCAGCCGAGCAGCCAAGGGCTGTGTTCGACGTAGAGCGTGCCGACGGAGGCAGAAACAGACGAGTCGGCCGAGATGGAGGCTATCTCAAATAGGAATTGCTCTTATTATTGTTTGTGAGCGTGAGGACTGGCAATACCTGTGGCTGCGGGTTTACCCGCAAAGCAGGCGGTGCGGTGGATGGCACCGGCTGTGCAGGTGTTCGCGGCTGAACCCGCTCCCACAAAGTGGGCTGCCCCCAAGAAAGAGCAGACGGGGCTCTGAAGCGTATGGCGACCGGCGCTTCCTTGCAGATGAGGGCGCGTCATTCAACCTGTCAGCTGACCAGGGCGGTGCAGTTGACCGCATCGCCCATTGCCGTAGAATCGCGCGCCCCAATTTCAACAAGCATGGCGAGAGGGAGCTTCAATGCAACGGGTGATGATCATTGGTCAGCCGGGTTCTGGGAAAAGTACCCTGGCGCGCAAGCTGGGCGAGCGCACGGGCTTGCCGGTCGTGCATATCGACACGATTCATTGGCAGCCAGGCTGGGTGGAGCGGAGCCGGGACGAGAAGACGCGTCTATGCCACGAGGTCGAGGCTCGTGAGCGCTGGATCTTCGAAGGCGGCCATTCGGCCACATGGAGCAACCGCCTGGCCCGCGCTGACATGGTGATATGGATCGATCGCTCGGCGCCGCTTCGATTCTGGCGCGTGCTCCTCAGAACGATGCTGAACCGCGGTCGGTCCCGGCCAGACTTGCCGGATGACTGCCCGGAACTGCTGGCCACCCTGCCGGAGTTTTTCAGGTTCATGTGGCGGACGAAAACCTCGTCTCGCAAGGCAATGAAGCGATTCGTGGCGACGGTGCCGTCGGGGTGTCGCGTGGTCTGCCTGCGGTCCAATCGGGAGACCGAGATTTTTCTCGCAAGCATGGGCACGCAGCCTGATGGGGTTGTGCAAGGTCATTAGATGGCGGCGGGCGCCTGCCGAAACGGCGCATTAGAACGTTCTTACCTGCCCAAGGATGGCCCATGGCGCTGACCAGCAAGATCACGACCCACAACCCCGCATGGCCGCAACGGTACGAAGCGGACAAACTGCTGCTCGCCTTGGCATTCGGCGATGAGCTTGTCGCCATGCACCATGTAGGCAGCACAGCTGTCCCGCAACTTGCAGCCAAGCCTGAAATCGATGTGCTGATCGAGGTTTCGGAGCATCGCAATGAGGCAGCGCGGGACGAGGTTCTGCTGACGCTGGGGTATGTACGCGGCAGTGACCTGTCGCAAGGGCACCATTTCTACCGCCGCAATGTTGGCGAGGTGCGAACCCACAAGATCCACATTTGCAGGTGTGGCCATCAATCAGTCATCCAGATGCTGACGTTCAGAGATCTGCTCAGGAACGACAGCTTACTTCGGCAGCGATATCAAGACCTAAAGATTGAGCTGGAAGCCACCAATACCGGCGGTATGGCTGAGTATCTGGAAAAGAAGGGGCCGTTCATTATCGCGGCGTTGCTTGAGGGGGATAACAGGCGACGGTGATGGTCCGCTAGGGGGCGGCAGCTGCCGGTCGCGCACGACCGCTTTCGACCCATAGCTGCCCTTGGCGGAGGGCAGCTAACGGCCAAAAGCGGTCAGTGACAATATTCGCAAAGTCTGCCGCTCAGCTTCCCGAAGACCGATCTCGACTATTCGTTAGGTACAGCACCATCGCTGCGCGAGCCGCATCTTTGACTGCTGCTCCGCGCAGTGCTGCAATGGGGTCACGTTATCCGTATAGGATGTTGCTCCATGCGAGTGAATCTCCAAACACTCCCGACGCGATACCTTCAGCCTCAACCAAGGTGATATTCGCGCCTTTATCAGCCAGGTGTTACGCCAGCGAAGCGCCCACGATGCCGGCACTAATGACAACGACTCGTTTGTCCAGAGCATTTCCCATATCAACCTTCACTCTGTAGACCTGAAGGCGGTTTCAGTGTCTGCCTCTGGTCGATTTCTGCTTGTCGTAAGGGGTAGCAGTTGTCGTCCAGAAAGCAGATGTAAATTTGTCTGAAGTGGCGAAATAGCTGCCAAAATCATCGTGTTAAAACGCCGCCTGAAATGGCAGCAAGATAAGCGCGTGAGTGTTGTTGGCACTGGAGGGTAGCGAAAAATCGTTCAGCTACTACGGTAAGCGTCATCAACGACTATAGTCATTGGTGAGCCAGAGCGAATCTGACCATTCCCCTGCCAACCTGGCCTAATCCAATTCCGCGATTACACGGCGGATCTTCTTGTGTTCCTTGATGCGGAACGTGAACGTTTCGCTGCCGAAATCACTCAGGCTCAGGCTGAGATCGAGGCAGCGTTGTCTTTTTTTGAACCCCTTGATGGTGGATGGAGTTATCCCACCGGGCACGTCGCATCCCACTGAGCACGTCCCAACCACCCATCTATCAAGGTTCAAGCAATGAATACTTTAGAGTTCGATGATGCACAAAAAACCAATGGCGACCTGGTTCAGGGGCCGCTGCCGGCCGGCACTGTCGCGCCCGACTTCACTCTTCACGCAACCCCTGATCAACAGTTGTCGCTGCGTGAGCTAAAGGGAAATCCCGTGATATTGGCGTTTTATCCCGCTGACTGGACTTCGGTGTGCGGTGACCAACTGACTTTGTACAACCAGTTGCTACCCACATTCAGAGAATACGGTGCGGCGCTACTGGGTATCTCGGTTGACAGCGCCTGGTGTCATCAGGCCTTTGCCAAAGATCGGAATTTTCACTTCAGCCTGCTGGCCGATTTCGAGCCCAAAGGGGCTGTGGCACGACAGTATGGAGCGTACCAGTCCCAGCTCGGGGTTTGTAAGCGTGCGCTGTTCGTGATTGACAAGGACGGGGTGGTTGCCTGGAGCTACGTCTCCCCGATGGCAATCAACCCTGGTGCGGACGGTATTCTGGATGCGCTGGATGCTTTGGCGAATTCGCCACAAAGCACGCCAACCAAAAATTAACAGGTGATTAGATGGCCACTCTCAAAGTCCCGGTAAGTGCCAACGACCATCGCCAGGGAAGTGCGCATGCCAAGGTCACCTTGGTCGAATTTGGCGACTATGAATGTCCCTATTGCGGTGAAGCTTATTGGATGGTCAAGAATCTGCAACAGCATTTTCGCGATGACTTGCTGTTTGTGTTCCGTAACTTCCCTCTGACCACCGCTCACCCCCATGCATTGGGTGCAGCGGTCACCGCTGAGTATGCCGGGAGTCGAGGATTCTTCTGGGAGGCCCACGACGAATTGTACGAAAATCAGGATCGATTGGGCCTGCCGCTGTATCGCGCCATCGTTCTCAAACACGGCCTTTCCAGGGAGGAATTCGATCTTGCAATGCAAGAGGATACTTACATTCCCAAAATACAAGCCGATTTCAATGGCGGTGTACGCAGCGGCGTGAATGGCACCCCAGCGTTTTACATTGACGGGCTTCGCTATGACGGAGTTCCAGAGTTCATCGGGATGAGTCAGATGATTGAGCTTTTGTTAGTGCGTGGACGAAATCGCTAGAGAGCCAAATCGGCTTGGCATCACCCACATCGGAGCCGAGGAAAAACCAACGTTAGCTTCCTTTTTACATTAAAGAGGTGGGCACGGAGCCGGCAACTAATGAAATCTTTGAAGTATTATGAAGAAAATCGACACGCCACATGGTTGGAGTTGTTTTTTGACCTGACTTTCGTTGTTACGATAGGCCAAGTTACGCACACTCTCGGACATGTTCATGATGGGCACTTTGAACATAAGCAATTATGGACATTCTTACTGCTTTTTGTGCCGCTGTGGTGGATCTGGTCCAGTCACACGATTTACTCCAACAGGTTCGATACAGACAGCAATCTTCACCGTTTGGCAACATTATTCATAATGCTCCTGCTCATTGTGCTATCGGCACGGATCGGGGAAGACTTGGAAGTGAACTACTCGCTCATTATTGCCTGCTATTTTGGTATACGTGCAATCATCAGTGTTATGTATATTTCATCCATTAGTAAACTCGATTCTCGCGGCGAACTTTCCTCAAGGCTTGGCTTCGCCCTATTAGTTAGCGCAGTTATTAGCCTTTCATCCGTTATTTTTGACCCGCCCTTGCGTTACCTTGTTGCTTATATTGGGATTATTCTTGATATTCTGTTTCCTGTATTTTTCTGGACTAAACTAAAACCGTTGCCAGCACACACAGAGCACTTGGTTGAGCGCATAGGCCTACTCACCCTAATCTTATTGGGGGAGTCAATTATTAGCCTTTCCGGAGGCTTATCTAACATTCAATGGGGTTATTATAATGTGATGGCAGCCATCACCGGATTTATCATGATTTGCAGTATCTGGTGGATCTATTTTGATAGTTTTTACTTGCTGAACAAACATCAAAGCAGTATGAGTGGACACGCCTTAATCTACTCGCACCTTTTTCTTTTTATGGGGCTGGCACTTCTGGCAAATTTGATTAGGCATGCGATCCTGAACGACATTGCGATACGCGATTTCCAGATTATGTCGATCACCGGCATGGCCTTGTTTTTCCTAGGTAAGCAATATGGCTATTTCATAGCCGTGAGTAGAATAAGGAAATACATCCTACAAAACACGTTGATAGTGTTTTCTTTGGGCGGGTTAGTCGTGTTTTTACCCCGCGTCGAGTACATATTGGTCGGCCTGACAGCAACCATGATCTCTTATGTTTTTCTAAATTTCAGATATCGTTGAATCATCATTATCAGACCAGAGGGTGGGACCAAGTGAGCAAGTGGCTGACTTGCGGTTACATGCTGCCCACTACGTCGTTCTCACTGCTCGTGCGCTACTCGCCGCTACCCTTGGTCTATTTGGGTTTGTAATCCTGGTATCGTCGACCATAGTTAAGAGTCTCGGATGCCCCTCTTAGCTATCGCGATCTGATAGCGCCAGCCGCATCGTAACAACAGGAGCCACATCATGGTCAAAGTAGCGTTGTTCGTTCGCCTAGAAGCAAAACCCGGGAAAGAAAAGGATGTAGAGAGCTTTCTTTTGGGTGGCCTTCCGTTAGTGGAGGAGGAGCCAGCCACTACAGCCTGGTTTGGAATCCGCTTGGGGCCGTCCACCTTTGGCATCTTTGACGCATTCCCGGATGAAGCGGGCCGGCAGGCTCATCTTTCGGGCAAGGTCGCGGCGGCGCTTATGGCAAACGCTGCCGAGCTATTTGCCGAACCGCCATCAATCGAGAAGGTTGACGTCCTTGCGGCCAAGCTACCCGGCTAAGCAAACCCAATAGGAAGCTCCAGTCAGTACTGGGAGGCCCACGATGTATTTTGTGAAAATCAGGATAGCTTGGGCCTGCTGCTGTTCCGGGCGGTGATCAATCAAAACACTTGTATTGAAGATAAATGTCATGGCTAAAGTGCCGTGTCCAGGGTTCATGCCATGCTTGCGCGCTCGGTATAAGTGAAAGGATACGCGCGCAAATCGTGTCCAGGGACGGCGTGGAAGCCGCACAGAATCTGCAAGGCAACGTGCTCATCACGGGTTTAGGCTGGGTAGGGTAGATTGTTTGCCGGGCACCGGTCGCTCATGGCGCGAAGATCTCCATCATTGATATAGAACCGGAGGTCATCCGCGCCGTGACACCTTATGGTTTCGTCAAGTGAGCATTCGTCGGCGTAGCAGTGACCGATGTTCAATGAGCTGCATGACGCGGCTGCACTCCGAACTGCGCAACGATGTGCGTACCCAATTCCTCAATAACTTCCACCGCAGGGCGCTTGCCGTATTTGAGATTGAGAATGACGTGGTCCACGCCGATTTCCTCAAGCGACTCCAGCAAAAAACGTAGATGGTAACGTCCAAGTCTGAACCCCAAATGGATACGTGTGGGTGGCGTTGACGGATTCTCATCGAGATCGATGTACAGCGACTGAGTAAAGGGCTTATACACAGAACCACATTGTTTCGTGACCTCCAGTCGCCAATCTTCCACGACCAGCCGCTGCATGTTCGGAATGCGTGGATAGTTGATCCATCCGTTGCTCTCACGCGCGATCCAAACCAGTGACTGGCGACTGTTGCCGGTCACGAGCATTGGAATGAATTGGGTGGTCGGTTTCGGAATCAGGTCTGCGCCTTGCATTTCACCAGTGCTCCAGTGGATGGGCTCAAAACTGGTGCTGTGGGCGCGGCGAATCACTTCGTAGTGTTCTCGAAAGATCTCTCCACGCCTTTCTGGATCGACGCCAAACGCCGAAAACTCCACTGGCCGATCTCCCGAAGCAACCCCCAGAATCAAGCGACCAGTGCTCAACTGATCTACGCTGGCAGACGCCTTGGCCGTGTGCAGGGGATGGTGCAGCGGGATGGCGATGGAGGCGGTGCCAAGTGCAATCTCCGAGGTATGGGCGGCCATATAACCCAGGTAAACCCAGGGGTCGAAGACTTGGCCGACATCGCCGAAGCCAGGGTCGCGAAGCGGCACGTCGCGAAACCAGAGCGCGCAGAAGCCCAGCGCCTCGGCTTGTTTAGCCAGTGTGACCTGGCTGAGCATGCTCGGAGTGTCCCCGTCGAACGCCTCCATGGGAAAGAATAATCCAAGGCTCAAATGCCCCTGAGTGAAGGTTCGGCTGAACCCTCGATGCTTCTGGTAAGGAATCGTGCTCGGCCGATACATACGGATTGACCTCATGGCAGAACGTGAACAGCGCCCCCGTTTCCAGAGGTGCTGCGGCATCGGTCGCTTTTGAACGGCGGTGGGGGGGCTGGGTCTGGCTTTTACCCGTTGCGCCGTACTGCTGGTCGTGTGGACCGGACTCAGGGGGCAGTTGCTGGCGATAGGCGCGGGTTGGTCCGGGTGGGTGTTAAGCGGACGGTCAAAGGAAGTCAGATCTCTCGGTTCTATACCACCAGATGGGCAAGGCGTTCGAGGAATCATTCTATAAGCGTAGGCGGTTTTGCAGCTCTCCGCCATATTCTTACAATCGAGCCGCTGGCGGGCGAAAGTCGCGTATCGAAGGCCGTTATCGGTCGTTTCCTGCCATTCCAGAACGGCCGCTATTGGCCGGTAGCTGCCTTTCGCGGAGGGCAGCTATGGGTCGATAGCTGCCGTCCGCGTGTGGCAGCTTACGACCCCGGCTGTGTGAAAACGCCTGCAATTGTCCAACCTTTTGATCGTCGAGATCGTGGCGGGGACGATCATGAAGCGATTCACTGAAGGTGAGTCTCGGACACAAGTTACGTTGCTGCCGGAGTGCCTGGACGACTACATCACCAAAAAACACCCAGTTCGGGTAGTCGACGTTTTTGTCGATGAACTCGACCTTGGAGCACGCGGGTTCGAGGGTGTCGATCCTGCGGCAACGGGTCGTCCGGCCTACCATCCAGCAGTCCTGCTGAAAATCTGCATCTATGGCTACCTCAACCGGATTCAGTCCAGCCGCCGGCTTGAGCGCGAAGCAGAGCGCAATGTCGAGCTGATGTGGTTAACGGGCCGGTTGGTTCCTGAATCCAAAACGATTACCGGCTTTCGCCGAGACAACGGCAAAGCCATTCGCAGCGTCTGCCGGCAATTCGTAGTGCTTTGCCGCAACCTCAATCTGTTATCCCAGTCGATCATTGCCATCGACGGCAGCAAATTCAAAGCCGTAAATAACCGCGACCGCAACTTTACCCAGGGCAAGATCAAGGCGCGCATGCAGCAGATCGAGCAGAGCATTGACCGCTCTCTTGCGGCGATGGGTTCGGCGGATCGGGCAGCGCTCGAGGTCGCCGGGGCAAAGGCTGAACGGCTGAGCGAAAAAATAGAAAAACTGAAACAGCAGATGACGAAGCTCAAGGACATTGAAGCCGAGGCTATTACAGTCGAAGCCGTGCAGATCCGATTGGAGCACAACCCAGGAAAGATGAAGGTTCGCCGGCAGACGGTGGAGCATCCCTTCGGAACGCTCAAATGACCTGACTTGACCAACGCCTTCCCCATAACTGGAACTGCCCGTCAGCCACCTGTATTGATCGAAACCACATGCCCGATTGACGGCCGCATACCCTGCACGGGTTCGTTGTCAAACGCTGGAGCATACGCTTTAATGCCAATTTACCATTTAAACAATCGGCGACTTGATGCCTTATCCGTCTGACCTTTCACATGACATCAGTACGATTGCCAAGGTCGAGGCCGTCCCGCTTATTCTCAATATGGTTAAGCATGTCACCGGCATGCGCTTTGCGGCAATTGCGCGTGTCACCGAGACGAAATGGGTGGCTTGCGCCGTCGATGATTCTATTGATTTTGGGCTCATGCCGGGCGGCGAGTTGGTGCTGGAAACGACGATTTGCCACGAAATTCGTCAGCACCACAAACCCGTCATATTCAAGCATGCCAGTGAGCACCCGGTGTATTCAGCCCACCACACCCCTAGGACATACGGCTTAGAAAGCTATGTCTCCATACCTATCATCAGGACAAACGGGGATTTTTTCGGAACGCTCTGTGCTATTGATGAGGTTCCAGCACGTTTTGATGAAGATGCGGTGTGCAAAACACTAACGCTTTTCGCCCAGTTGATAGCTGTTCAACTCGACGTTTTGGCGGACCTTGAGGCCAAAACGATTGAACTGGCCAATGCAGCCGAGACCGGCATTGTCCGTGAGCAGTTCATTGCCGTACTGGGGCATGACCTCCGTTCGCCACTGAGCGCTATCAGAATGAGCGCTGATCTACTGGAGGCCAAGCTTCCCGCCGGTCGCGAGCAGCAGCTTGCCATTGCAATACGACAAAGCTCGCAGCGGATGAATCACTTGATTGAGGATGTCCTGGATTTTTCTCGAGCAAAGTTGGGGGGAGGCATTCCGGTCAAACGGACTTTAGTGGATAACCTGGGTGACGTTTTTACTGCCGTCATCAATGAAATCATGATGAGTCATCCCAACGTCACAATCCGTCAAGAGGTGGTCATTTCACCTGGGGTGTTCTGTGATGCTGGGAGAATGGGGCAATTGCTTTCAAACCTGTTGGGCAATGCCGTTGCTCATGGGGCGCGTGATTGTCCGATAGACGTGAGCGCAAGCATGCAAGAAAATCATATAGTGCTGTCAGTGATGAACCATGGCCCAGAAATCCCCGACGTTTTGTTACCGCTACTGTTTCAGCCGTTCAAAAG